>CAYUJY010000030.1:0-12696 GCA_964445145.1 uncultured Peptoniphilaceae bacterium
CATCACCTTCACCAATAACTCTGTATTTTCTTCCCTTGTCCTTGAGTCGATTATAGGCGTATGCAAGCTTGCTATAATAAAATCCATATTTCTCAACATATTTTCTGTACAGTCTAAGCCACCATCAAAGTCCAAAATGTTAGCCTCAACGCCCATTAGCACAATCATTCCATCTATAACAGTTGGAACGACCTTGAAATTGAAGAAGTAATCCACTGTAACGGATCCAGGCATTCTATAGGAATGTTCACTTATGCCATATGCTTTTAAACCTTTTTTTACACCTTCTCGTATATTTTCTTCCAAGCTACTATAAGCATGCCCACTCACTATGGAATGGGTATGCAAATCAAAAACTATTTCCATTATTCTCTCCATCTATTTTATATTATCACTTTATTAATCTATCAAAAGTATATTAATCTATTTTCTTCAATTTGTAAAAGGATTGTAAATCCTTAAAAAGAGGATGGTTTAAATCCATCCCTTGCTACTTTGTTATACTCTAGGTACATCCCCTTTATACAGTCCATAGGTTTTGTTTATATCTTGAACAAACATTATTCCCTGCCCAGGTTTGTCTAGGTCCAATTCCATTCTTATGGCATCAACAATTTTTTGAGTGTCTGAAATTGGTGATAGTATTAACACAATTTCTTTTTCAGGTTCTATATCCATAGAAAAGACCCTCATGGTTTCATGAATACCAGATCCCCTTGCATGTATTATTGTACCCCCTTTTGCACCTGCCTTGGTAGCTGCATCCATTACATATTCTGCTTTACCTCTATCGACTATTGTAAATATTGATTGATACATTATCTCATCTTCTCCTTCGTCCTCAGAACTAATGCTACATATTAGATTACTAGAACCCAATGCTAGGCACAATGAGGAAGTAAATACGATTCCATGATTTGGTTTATCAAAATGAAAAGTTTCGTCTAGTTTTTTTATTGCATATCGCAGGGATTTTTTGTCTGCTATCATCATTACTATTTCCTTGCGGACGTCTCTCAAACCGAAATAATCAGACCAGTTGCTATGTGCAGTGCCCACTCCCATGAGAACTGTTCCACCACCAATCCCAGCATTTTTCGCTAGCCTGAGAACTTTGCTTCCCAATCCATTCTCTACGATTACGACAGCCATCTCAATGTCTATCACTTCTGATTTATTCGCCATTAATTATTGCCTCCTTTTTTGATTTCATTTTGAAAACAAGGCCTAATATTTGTAATGCGATAATTGGAGTCATGGCAACCATCGCAATTGTTCCAAAACCATCTACCAATACATTTGCTCCTTCAAAAGCTTCCGCTACTCCCTGTGTATAGGCTAGTATAAATGTAGCAGTCATTGGTCCAGAAGCTACACCTCCTGAGTCATATGCAATTCCAACAAATAGTGGTGGTACAAAGTAACTCATAATAACCGAAATCCCAAATCCAGGAAGTAGTAGATGCCATAGTTGCAATGATGGAACTAAAATTCTCACAACGCTTAATGCAACTGCAACTCCAACTCCTATGGAAAGCGTTCCTAAAACTGTTTTCTTGTTTACATATCCAGCTGTAACTTCTTCTATTTGGTCAGTAAGTACGTGAACAGCTGGCTCTGCCAAGATTGTTAACACTCCTAAAAATAGCCCTACAACTATACTAATCCATTTATTGTCAGAACTTCCAAGGGTCTTCCCAATAAAGTTCCCAACTTCCATAAATCCTGCATTTACGCCTACTAAAAATAATATTAATCCAATAAAGGTCAACAAAACTCCAAAATAAGTTCTCTGTGTCGTTCTCTTACCTTGCTTAAACACCATTCTATTTGCAATTATATATATCAAAAGCACTGGTAATAATGCCACCGTTATCTCTTTTGCAATTGGCAATATCTCGTTTAAAAATGGTTGTATGATCCCAGGTTTAGCCATGGACGAAATATCGTTGGCAACATTGTCCATTGGTGGTACAAATATGCCCATTACCAATACTCCGAATATAGCACCAGTAGAAGCAATTCCCACTAGCCCAAAGCTATCTACTTCTGACTCCGTACTTTTTTTCTTTAACTTTGAAACCCCAACGGCAAAAGCTAGCATAAACGGTACAGTTAATGCACCCGTAGTAGCACCTGAAGCATCGAAGGAAATTGCTAAAAATGTAGGAGATGATATTAAGGTCAACAAAAAGATTAGTCCATAAAGAATTGTAAACGTCCTACTGAATGGAAATGAATATAATATCCTAACTATACCAAGGGATAACAGTACTGCAATTCCAACAGAAACCACTCCCACCATCATATTCTTGCCTATTATACTTCCAGTCACACGTTCCACCTGAGCAGCTAATATATGAAGGTCTGGTTCTGCTATGGATATTATAAATCCTAGCACCAATCCTGATACTGCTACAATCCAAACTTTATTTGACTTAACTATGGCTGAGCCCATTGTGTTTCCAATAGGTGTAATTCCAATATCCACGCCTACCAAAAATATTGTCAACCCAATAATAATTAAAATGGCTCCGATAATGAATCTAATAAACATAGATGTTTCAATGGGAGTCAAAGTAAAGTTTAAAAATATAACCAAAAATGTAATTGGCAAAACAGTAGTTAAAACTTCTTTAAATTTAACTGTGAATAAATTCAAGCCAACACCTCTTTTCATGCTAAATTTGTCTTATGAAATACGTAATACCCAATTGAATTATCATATATGCAATTAATTTTACAAAGACTGAATTTTCTTAAATAAAAAAACCGTGTCTCGCACGGTATAAGTATTGTTAACTTGTGAATAAAATGTAGTCTATTACATTTTCATTATTTTTTATGGTATCTTTTAAGCCCTCAATAGAATATGGATCTAGGTGTATAAACCTAGCTATTTCACCATTATTCTCCAGCCCAATTATAGCCTCACCGTCTTGAGAGCCAGCGAAATCTCTCTCCACCTTAAAGCCTTCAGATGTAAAAATCTCTGTAGCTATTAGAGCAAGTAGCTCCCTGTCACGAATGTATTCCGTAGCTTCATCTTCAGGAATCCAATAAGCATCTACTACTACCAAGTCGTTTCTTTTTTCATATTCATTTAAATCTATATCTAATTTAAACTCGCTGATAATTTCATCTATTTTATTTTCTAATTCCATAATTTACTCCTTATTCAAATTTTAAAAACATCTTAAGTAAATAGTCGTTATCACTTTCTTTATTGAGGCTTGTGACAGTTGCCTTCGATTCCTTTACATTATCAGTTATCACTCCATACAATCCCATCTCAATATATTTTTCAAGCAGAGTCATTTCATTTACTGTCCATACAACTGGTAACTTCCCTGAAAAGTATAAATTCGTTAGGGTGGAGTTATTAATCATGCTCTCTTCCATAATGATCACATCTGCGTTGAATGAACTAGAATCTCCAACTGCCAAGTAATATATATAACCTGTTTCGGCATTGGGATAAGTGGTTTCGATGTAGTTAACTAAATTATAATCCAAGGACATAAAAACTATTTGGTCTAGCATATCTCTCTCTTTTATGAGCTTTACTACATCATCAGCCATCTTAGTATCTGCAGAAACGCCTTTTAGTTCCAGGTAAATTCCAATTTTATTTTTCGTTGTATCCAGCACTTCTTCTAATGTGGGCACCCGTTCACCAATATATCCGGGGTATTTATATCCAATATCCAGTTTCTTAATCTCATTTAACGTCAAATCTTGTGCACGGTTTTTGTTCCCAGCCATTCGATTGAAAGTATTATCATGATTTAATATATAGTTTCCATCATAAGTCCTCTGTATATCAATTTCAACATACTCTGCCCCGTATGTGATAGCTTGTTTTATTGACGAGATGCTATTCTCAGGTATATGTCCACCGCCACCGCCCCGATGCCCTATTATATTAATACTTCTCTCGTATCTGAAAGCTTCATTAAAGTAAATTCCCATTGGAACTGCCAGTAATAGTATTATGGCAAATAAGAATACAAAAATAGTTTTCTTCCTCGCCAATACTTTGTCTAAAACGCTTAGTTTAGATTTTTCCGACATAACTGGATATTGATTAGCAAGATGAGAATACTCTGGTGTTGTTGATACAAGCCTATAAAACACAATGGTTATGTGGTGCACTTCAAAGGGCACGAAAAAAAGTGCTAATATTCTAAGTCCGAACTCCTGGACGAAGTATAAAAAGACTAACAAAACCCTAGTCCACTCTTTATTCATATCGACACTATGAACTAATTTTGAAATACCCAGTAACCAAAACACGATAATAGCACCCATAATCAAGGATGTAATCACTAATATGCCTAAGAATTTTTTTATAAAAATGCCAAGGTTCTTTCTAACTAAATTCACACTGGCAGCTACGGCTTTAGACGGTGAGTATCTTCCTATAACAATAAAATGAAATGAAAATATAGTAAACAAACTAACGGTTGCCATAACAAAAATTACGACACCATAAATAATCAAATATTTTGGATTCCCAAAAATAACACTAGTCACAAAATTAGGTATTTTAATTCTTTGTAAAAAGCTGATAGATGTGCCAGCACCTGTAAGGGGTATTAATACTACTAGATATATGAGCAAAAAAATTATACCTGGATCAATAAGGCTTCTAGCTGTCTTAAAATTGTACTTTAATAATGAAAAATAATTTGATTCTGATTGATTTTTAATAATTCGTGAACTTATAGCAATGGTACCAAAAATTTCAATTAAAATGCTAATGGAAATAAAAGCAATTCCAAACAATAGCAAAATAAACCCTTGGGGAGTGAAAATAAACTTAATAATTCCAGAGTTGCTGAGCGCAAATTCCCCTCTAGAACTTATTAAAAATTGTGTAACCGCCCAAAAAACAGGTGAAAATATCGCAACAAAAATAAGTTTTGTAATAATTTGAAATTTAAAAAATCTATTTAATTCACCCATAAAAGATTTAATTAAATATTCGAATGCTCCAAAGGTTCCTAGATTGTCCATAACTATACTCCTATTTAAATAATATGGTATTTACAGCATATTTACAAGAAAGAAGTTTCAATCAAATAATTACTTTGACATTGTTCATATCATTTATTATTATAAAGTCATTCTAAATAGGGGGAATGATTTATGAAAGAAAAAATAATCGCGTTAGTCGAGGATTTAACTCCTGAACTTAATACATTAAGTAAAGAAATATATGATAATCCTGAATTGGGCAATGAAGAAGTAATTGCATGTAAACTCCATACTGATTTACTTAGAAAGCATGGTTTCGAAGTTATAGAAAATTTCTCTGGTGTAAAAACTGGCTTTAAAGGAATTTATGATTCTCAAAAGGATGGTTTAACCATAGCATTTTTGGCTGAATACGATGCCCTGCCAGGCATTGGACATGGATGTGCCCACAACCTATTGGGGACAGTTAGCACCGGTGCTGGCATCGTGTTGAAACAATTAATCGATGAAATTGGTGGAAAAGTAGTAGTCTTCGGCACACCAGCCGAAGAAACGAGCGGTGCCAAAGTAACTTATGCGGAAAACGGCGAATTTGACGATGTGAGTATTGCTTTAATCGCACATCCATCTAATAAATATTCTAAAAGTGGTAGCTCATTAGCACTCGAGCCTGTACAGTTTGAATTTTTTGGCAAGACCTCCCATGCTGCAGCAGACCCAGAAAAAGGTATAAATGCGCTTGATGCAGCTATCCAAACCTTCAATATGGTAAATGCACTAAGGGAACATATTAAGTCAGACTCAAGGGTTCACGGAGTGATTATAGAAGGCGGAAAAGCAGCAAATGTAGTTCCAGACTATGCAAAAGTGCAATTTTACATTAGGTCTAAAACAAAGACATATAATGAGCAACTGTTGGAAAAAATAAAAAATTGTGCACGAGCTGCATCGATGGCAATGGGAACAGAACTAACAATTACTAAGTACGAATTTAGTTATGATAATATGATTACCAATCAAATACTTTCTGAACTGTTTACAAAACATATTGAAGATATGACCGGGATTAAAGTCGAGGAAGCTAGCGAAAATACTGGCTCCATAGATATGGGACAAGTCAGTCAAATTTGTCCAGCCATTCATCCAAGCTTTGATATTACCAATAATAACGATAGTATTGCTGGTCATACTGTGGAAATGGCTGCTAGTACCTTAACGGATTATGCTAAGATACAAATGCAACATACAATTTCTGCCTTAGTACTGACTGCTGTAGATGTGATGAAGGATGAGGGATTATATAATAAAATCAAAGAAGAATTTGAAAATACAGAAAAATAATTATAAAAATATGAATAGCAACCGCAGAATTAAATCTATGGTTGCTATTCATATTTTATACAAGGATTATTTTGCTAATTTAAGAAAGTCCTTCCACTCCATATAATAAGACCTAAGGTAATTATCTAGATATGTTTCTGCTTCTATCCCTATTACTTCAGGGACTTTATAGTAGGATTCTGCAATAGCTCCGGTTATTGCAGCTAAAGTATCGCTATCACCACCGATAGATATTGCATTTCTAATAGAATCTTCAAAGCTATTTGACTCTAAAAATGCAACTAAGGCCTGGGGCACGGTGTCTTGTGACCTCTCATTAAATACATAGGTTTCTCTAATTTCGTCCAGAGTAAAATCTAATTTATAGTAATCCTTTTCCATTCTCTCACGAATATCTGCTAAGGAAGCACCATTTTGAGCCATATGCATGGCAATTACTGTTGCCTCTGCCCCTTTGATACCTTCAGGATGATTGTGTGTGACTTCTGTAACTGCTCTAGAAATCAAAATCAATTCTTTTACAGTTTTATCCAATTGTCCCACTGGACTAATTCTCATGGCAGCACCATTTCCGTAGCTGTTGTAAGGCTTTGGATCATCACTGAACATCCATTCATTAAATCGTCCTCCGAATCCACAAAATGGATATTTTCTACCTATTTTTTGCATCCACTTAATTGAATTATTGCTTAGAAGCCTAAGATACTTTTCTTGATTCTCATTAATATTACATTTCTTTTCCGTTTCAATTATGGCCTTACCAATGGCAATGGTCATAATTGAATCATCTGTAACAAATCCCCTTTCACTAAAAAATTTAAAATCCTTACTCCTATGATTATCAAATTCATATATGGAGCCTACGATATCTCCAACAATTGCACCTAGCATAGTAACCTCCCATAATTATAATATTATATTTATACCACTTTTCTCAGACTTGAAAAGTTATTACTCTACACTGGGTAATATTAAGTACATCACAGCCTTATGAAACAAAATATTAATATCTAGACTTGTATATTTAATGTTATTTAATTAACTTTGATTTGTAATAGTAATTTATTTTATAACGTTTTTATTAGTTCTACTTCGTCTACAATAAGTTAATAACATTATTATATTTTAAAAAGTTGGGTATTATACAAATAAGTAAATATTTCAATACGCTTAACAAGCCAATGTCTTGTTTAGTAATTAAAAGGAGGAAATTATGAGATTAAAGGACAAGGTAGCAATTATTACAGGTGCAACATCGGGAATGGGTAGAGCTACTGCTGAATTATTTGGCGCAGAAGGTGCAAAAGTAGTAGTGGTTGGCAGAAACGAAGAAAGAGCTAAGGAAGTAGTCGAAGGCATTAAAGCTAAGGGTGGAGAAGCAATTTACGTATTAGCTGATTCAAACAAAGTGGAAGACAACCAAAAAATATTCGATGAAACCATGAAGGCATATGGCACTGTGGATGTATTATTTAACAATGCAGGTATGTTAAGCATGACTTCAATATTGGATTTAACCGAAGAAGAGTTCGACAAAATGTGGAATGTCAACGTAAAAGCTGCTTTAGTTTTAACCCAACTTGTAGCACCAGTTATGAAAGAAAAGGGTAAAGGCGCTATTATTAATACGAGTTCAGTTGCAGGACTATATGGTCACCACGGGTTTGCTGCATATGTAACAACAAAGCATGCAATGGCTGGTTTAACAAAATCAATGGCTTTTGAACTTGGACCTGAAATCAGAGCAAATGCAATAGCTCCAGGCGCGATTCATACGGGCATGGTTGACAGCATAGGCGGACCTGCTGTGTTAACTGGTATGATTGAAGGCTCAGCTCTTAAGAGAATCGGAGAAGGTAAGGATATAGCAAGTGTAGTATTGTTCTTAGCTACTGATGAATCATCCTTCATGACAGGACAAATAATTAAAGTAGATGGTGGTTTCGAAGTATAAATTTTTAAAGGACGGGATGCGTAACTGCATTCCGTTTTTTTGTATTATGAAATTCAAATTATATTCGTTCAACGATATTTATGGGGTATCTTTAAATTATAAAACACAATCAACTATTCGACACCGAAAGGAGCCGACATGAAATATTCAGCACAAGAAATTGTAAAAATTCAAAGAGACTTTTTTAATAAGCAAACTACTAAGGATATTGAATATAGAAAAAACGCACTTATTAGACTTGAAGCTAATATTA
The DNA here is from genome assembly GCA_964445145.1 of uncultured Peptoniphilaceae bacterium. GTDB lineage: Bacteria > Bacillota > Clostridia > Tissierellales > Peptoniphilaceae > CAYUJY01. The sequence goes on from CAYUJY010000030.1 coordinate 8,529, forward strand.
TTAAGTATGAAAAAGAAATCTACAATGCACTCGATAAGGATTTAAAAAAATGTGAATTTGAAGCATATACAACTGAGGTTGGAGGCGTTCTCAGAGAAGTTAGACTAGCAATTAAAAATATTGATTCATGGACAAAGCCAAAGAGAATTTCTACTCCAATTCACTTAATGCCAGCACGAAGTTTTGTAGTTTCAGAGCCTTATGGTGTAACCCTTATAATTAGTCCTTTCAATTATCCCTTCAGTTTGATAATGAAACCCCTAATCGGAGCCTTAGCTGCTGGAAACACTGCAATTTCGAGGCCATCGGAGGCAGCGCTTCACACGGCAGATGTCGTAGAAAAAATTATATCTGAAAGCTTTGACGATGAATTTGTTATTGTGATTCGTGGTGATTCCACCGTCACAGAAAAGCTTTTAAAAGAACGATTTGATTATATATTCTTTACTGGTGGAGTTACCGTTGGAAAAATAATTATGAAGGCAGCAGCAGAATTCTTAACTCCCGTTACCTTGGAACTTGGTGGAAAAAGCCCGGCTATCGTAACCGAGAGTGCTGATATAAAAAATGCTGCAAATAGAATAATCTGGGGGAAGTATTTAAACGTCGGTCAAACTTGTATAGCACCAGATTATGTTTTAGTTCATAAATCTGTTTCTAAGGATTTTCTTGATAACTCAAAAAAATCCATCCATGATTTTTATGGTGGAAATATACAAAAAAATAATGAATATGGTAGAATTATTAACTTAAAACAGTACCAAAGGATAGAAAAACTGTTAGAAATTGAAAAGGATAAAATTGTTCATGGTGGAGAGACAGATTCAAATGAGAAATTTATCTCACCGACAATTATCTACCCCGTTAATTTTGAAGACAAAATTATGGGTGATGAAATATTTGGACCAATTTTACCAATAATTGAATATAGCAGCTTAGATGACATAATTACAACTTTAAACAATCGTGAAAAACCACTCGCCCTCTACCTATTCACTAGAGATCAAAACGTGGAGGCTAGAGTTCTTAAAGAAATATCCTTTGGCGGTGGAGGAATAAATGAAACGATGATTCATTACGTAAATGAAAATCTTCCATTTGGTGGTGTTGGCAACTCTGGTATGGGGACATATCATGGAAAGCACAGTTTCGATACCTTCTCCCACAAAAAATCCATATTGAAAAGAATTGGAGGTTTCACCATAGATTTAATGAATCCTCCATATAAAAACAAATTGGATATAATAAAAAGATTTCTAAGGTAAAAACAAAAACTGATTAGATATGAATTCTAGTCAGTTTTTTCCATTATTACATATTTAATTCTTTAAGCTGTGTTTCTAAATCCACTTTTAGATTTTTCAACTGGGTGTTTAAATTAGTAAGTACAGAAATATTATTTTTTATACTGCTTTGGGTGCTCCAATCAGAAAAGAAGTTATCAAAGAATATATCAAATGTACGATTAATGCCACTAGGTGTTTCATAGTTACTTAATGACATTTTTATGTCTGATAACTCCTTTTCCAATTTTTCCATATCTCTTTCAATCTGACCTAGTAACTCTTCAGCCTTGTCCATTTTATCATGTTTTATTAAACTACTAATTAAACCTCCACCGAAAAGGTCAAATATTCCCCATCCCTGGGCTGAATCCAATTGGTCTAGGGCATGTCCTACGGTAGAAATGGCATCATCACATGCAACAATAGCTTCCTTAATTTCTTTTTCTCTTCCCATCATATCTCCTTATTTATGTATATATTGGTAGTTTTAATACTCACAGATTAACTATATTTATTTATTACCCATTATATTGTGTAATACTTAACAAATAATTTTAATTTCCCGTAATTTTGTGGTGTGTAAAAAAACAAGACCCTGATATAGGCAGAGTCTTGTTTTCATAAAATTATTTATGTGCTTCGTACTTTTCTTCCACTGCGTCCCAGTTTACGATGTTCCACCAGTTTTTAACATATTCTGGTCTACGGTTTTGATACTTTAAGTAATATGCATGCTCCCAAACGTCAACTGTCAGGATTGGATATTTTCCATTAGTGATTGGATTTTCTTGGTTTAGGGATTTTTCTATGCTAAGTTCCCCATCCTTTACTACTAGCCATGCCCATCCAGATCCAAATTGCGTTTTAGCAGCTTCTTCCATCTTTTCTTGGAATGCTTCAAAACTTCCAAAGGTTTCATCAATCTTTTTAGCTAAATCTCCATCAGGTTTACCTTTTCCATTAGGTCCGATGGTTTCCCAATAAATTGCGTGGTTATAATGTCCGCCACCATGATTTCTCACAGGAGTTCTCAACTCTTCTGGCAAGTCATTTAGGTTTTTGATTAGCTCTTCAATATCCATATCAGCATATTTCGTACCTTCCACTGCCTTGTTTAGATTGTCTACATAAGTTTGATGATGCTTTCCATGATGTATTTCTACAGTCTGCGCATCTATGTATGGTTCCAATGCGTCCTTTGCAAACTTCAATTCCGGTAATTTAAATGTCATATCAATACCTCCTATAGTAATGTATTAGTTTTCATACCCGCAATATTTACAACTCAAACAGAAACGTTGGTATTGTTAAGATTAACTTTATTTTACAAAAATAAAAATCTCGAAGGTACTCCCTCCGAGAATAATTACTTGTCTTTTGCTTCTAATCTTTCTTCTTCTGCAACTTCCAATGCCTTTTGTTTTAATTCCCAATGTAGAATAAATGCAATGAAAATTCTAATAATTACAAGTGCCCCTACTTCCATTAATTTTTGTGGAGTTCTTGCTATTAAAGTCTTTAAAATTTCTGCTGCCAATAGTACTTCTAATGCTGATGCCAATCCGTGGTTTAATCCTTCATCCCTAGCCACTCGGTGCATGTCTAGCTTGTACTTGACGATGGTCTTGTAAATTTCCTTTATAACAGTTACAAAGACTAATATGATACCCCAAAACTCAATAAAAGTAGATACACCATCGATTAGTGAATAAAGCATTTCATGAATATTTTCCATACTTCCCCTTCCTTAAATTAATAATATAATGTCGTTGTTAATTATATCATATCAAGAAAATTTTTGTGATGATTATTGCTAAATTTGAACATTTTTATAAATTCGAGGCTTTTTATCGCAACTTTTCTAATTATAATATGTTAAAAATCAAACATGCTTATTTGACTAACTGAATTATCTTCATAGAAGGTGTTTGTAAATCTAAACAGTTCACTATTATTGTGCACTAGATTGTATTCTTCACAAAGAGTGTGGAAAAGCTCCATAAGGCGTTTGTTATTTGGACTATTTAGCACATATGAATCTCCATAAGTCCTAATATATTTCTCTTTTAATCCTGGAAAATGATGTTCCAACTTCGCGTAATAATATTCTCTATTCCCATCTCGAAGTGTCATACCCATTCCAAAGTTCATAACTCCATAGACTCCAGCATCCCTACAATAGCTTAAAATTCCTTTCACATTTTCCTCCGTGTCGTTGATAAATGGAAGTATTGGTATAAACCACACGACCGTTGGAATTCCAGCTTCTTTAAGCACTTTTAATGTTTCAAATCTCTCTCGCGTTGTAGACACTTTAGGCTCTAGCATCTTACACAAGTTTTCATCATAGGTCGTCATGGTTATTTGTACCACACATTTAGTTTTTTCATGAATTTTTTTAATAATATCCAGATCCCTAAGAACCATATTAGATTTTGTAATGAAGTTTACACCAAACCCATACTTATGAATAATCTCCAAAGCTCGCCTCGTGTACCTTAGGTCAGCTTCCTCTGGTAAATATGGATCTGTCATGGAACCCATACCTATCATACATTTACTTCTGCGCCTCATTAAAGTATCTTCCAGTAGCTCCAATGAATTTTCCTTTATCTCGATATCCTCGAAGTCATGCTTCATTCCATAGCAAAGGCTACGGGAATCACAATAGATACACCCATGTGTGCATCCCCGATATAGGTTCATCATATTCTTTTGTGATAAAATTCCTTTAACCTTAGCAAAATGCATATTTACTCCATTATTTCAAGTTTTCAAGTTCACTAATATCAATTTTCTTCATTTTCATCATGGCTTGGATTTGTTTATCATTTTCAATGAGTTCGCCCATATTGTATGGAACTATCTGCCATGAGAGCCCA
>CAYUJY010000030.1:12706-14923 GCA_964445145.1 uncultured Peptoniphilaceae bacterium
GAGAATCGGTTTGTAAAAGTTCCCCCATATTATACGGAACAATTTGCCAAGACATTCCGAATTTATCTCTAACCCAACCACATTGTTCTGCTTCTTCAACGTGGGATAATTTCTCCCAGTAGTAGTCTATTTCATCTTGGTTCTCGCATTCGATGGTCATTGAAATAGCTTCATTAAAATGGAAATATGGACCTCCGTCTAAAGCAAGAAATTTAAGACCATTCAAGCTAAAAACTGCAGTCAACACTTTACCACCCATTCCCTCGAAATGTTCATCCAGTTCTTCGCTGGGGTATCTGTTAATATTTAAGACTTCTGAATTTGGAAACACGCTAACGTAATAATTAATCGCTTCTTCACAATTGTTATCCCCAAACCACAAGGATGGAACTATTTTTTTCATTTTATCCTCCAAAAATTTATTTGTTATGTCCACTGACCGGGAAGCTTCAATTTCTCCATATATGGAAATTGTTTGTCAAACTCCTCTACTTCGCTATCTGGCAAATTATTAAAAACATCTGCATAATAAAACTTGCCATTAATGTTTTCCATGCTACTAGTAGAAAGTTCCAAGCACATAAATGCCGAAAAATTCTTCCCATCTGAAGTAGTAATTCCGAATTTGTCACAAGGAACAAAACCAAACCGCGGATAATAATCTACTTCCCCTAGTATTATTATACCTTTATAGACGGAGTGCTTAGCCAATTTTATTGTCTCTTCCATTAGAAATGCTCCTACTCCCATTCCCTGCCACTTTGGATCAACACATAATGGACCAAAGGAAAGAACTTCATTAATTACACCATCTTGTACTACTTCACCTTTACAATAAAAAATTGCTCCAATTATTTCTCCATCCATAAGGGCAACTCTGCTAAGCTCAGGTAAATACCATAAATCATCACGAATCTTATGAACCAAATAATGCTCATTGCAACCAGGTTTATACTTGTTCCAAAATGCGCGCTTAGTCATTGATTCTACTTCATAAAAATCACCTGAAGTCTCTTCTCTTATTACTATCTCATCCCTTGAAAGTTTTCTTTTTATTTCCATGTTTTTATTGTTCATATTATCCCTATGCCTTATCTTATTTCACTTTATTACATTATAACATTAATGAATGCAATTATATATTCCAATAGACAGCCAATCGCACTTTATGTAAATGACAAATTTATTATTTAATTTTAATATACTATATGGTAAGATGAGGTAGAAAAAGTGTTTTGACGATATGTAAAAAAATTTAAATACAAAAAAATATTAATGGAGATAAATATGAGTAAATTTGTTTTAGTGACGGAAAGTGGCGGAGATTTAGCACAAAAATATGTTGATCTTTATGATGTAAAAATTGTACCAATGCATGTGAATTTTGGTGATGAAACCTACGACGACTCTGACTTAAAGTCACAAGATGTGTTTGACTACTATGATAAAAATAAAGTACTACCCCAAACGTCTGGGTCAACACCTGGTGATTTTACGAAGGTTTTTAATGAAATAAATGAAAATTATCCAGGTGCAGAAATTATATATATAGCTTATTCATCTGTAACTACTGTTTCTTACAACTCGGCACGAATTGCAGCAGAAGACTTCCCCAATGTTCATATGGTGGATAGCAAAAACGTTACCGTTGGGTTGGCAAATGTAGTTATATCTACAGCAGAGTTTATAAAAGAAAATCCAAATACAACCGCTGATGAAATAATAAAATTCGTAGAAGATATTAGGGAGAGGACCCGTTTTGTTTTCTTGCCCCAAAGTCTGCTTTATTTAAAGGCAGGAGGGCGAATATCCAACGTATCTTATCTAGGTGCTATGTTATTAAAGATTTATCCTACGATTAACTTAGAAAATGGATATCTGGTAGCAGGTACTAAATACCGTGGAAGCTTCAAAACTGCTTACAAAAAAATGATTGATGACTTTTTCGAAAGATTTGATATCGATAAATCCATGATTAGACTGGTGAGGGTGCAAGACCTTTCAGATAGTCACATGAGTGAAATTGAAGAAATTTTAAAGGAGCACGGAGTCGAAAATATTGAATGGTTCGAGGCAGGTTCTGTAATTTCATGTCACGGTGGACCTGGAGCAGTTGGCTTAGTAGGTGTTGAGAAAAATTAATAAATATGTAAGCGACTTAAGTTCCCTATTGGAATTAAGTCGCTTTATTGTTTAAATGACTATATAGCAGTTCCC
>CAYUJY010000031.1:0-14437 GCA_964445145.1 uncultured Peptoniphilaceae bacterium
GCATCGACTTTGTAGGTATCATATGCTTTTTTGGCATCCTCTGGAGTTACTATATCCCCATTGCCAACCACCGGTATGTGAAGCGCATTTTTTATTTCTCCTATCGCTTCCCAATTTGTTTCACCAGAATAATACATCTCCCTAGTTCTACCGTGAACGATAACAAAGTCAGCGCCTGCATCTTCTAGGATTTTGGCAGTTTCTAGATAATTATTATTACCATCTATTCCAATTCGCATTTTAACGCTAAGTGATTTTTTAGAAACTTCCTTCATTCCCTTTACCAAGCTATATACCTTGGATAAATCCTTTAAAAGTGCAGCTCCCTCGTTATTTTTTACTATTTTAGGGGCGGGGCACCCGAGATTAAAGTCTATTATATCTACTCTATCATCATCATTTAAATACAAAACTGCATTTTTTAACGGCTCGAGTTCTGACCCAAATATCTGTATTGCAACTTTTGGTTCATCCTTTGCAACGAATAGTAGTTCTTTAGTTTTCCAATCATTATAATGTAACGCTTTAGCGCTTACCATTTCACTATATGCAATGTCAGCTCCATGCTCAAAGCACAGCCGTCTAAACGCCTGGTCAGAATAGCCTGCCATGGGTGCTAATATAAGTTTATTTTTTATATCAATCTTCATCTAATTTATTATCTTCTTCATTTTCACTACGCTTGTCGGCAGTGAGATTTTCATAAATTTGCTTTAACCTCTCACCCAACATTTCAAAGCTAATCTCCTTTGACATACCTTCATGATCGTCAAAAATGTCGTCAATCATTTGTTCGTAGGAGCTTTTCAACTTATCCTTTACTTTGTCGAAGGATATTTCTTGGGATTTTCTTTGTTCTACTTTAATGGTATTTTTCTCTAAAGCCATTTCGTAATAGCCCTTGAGTTTTTCTCCAACCTTTTCGATACTCTTTTCTTGGGCTTTTTCATAGCCTTTGTCCACAAGGGAAGGGATTTCACCTTTGACTATATTGTCTATTGTTTTAATAAACTCGTAGAGATTCTTCGCTTTGTAGATATCTACTTTATTCGTAAACCAAGTTTTGTAAATGGGTATGTCCCTTATAATCGTATTGGCTTTGCTGGCTAAGGCTTCCAAGAGCACTATACCTTCAGTTTCCTCATATGTGGGAAATACATAGCAATCCGATGCTCCATAGGCTACGCGAAGTTCGTCACTGCTTATGTAACCAGGAAATATTAAATTTGATGGAGCATTTTCAACTGCAACCCTGACATCACGTGGTACCATGTTTAGATTGAAGTTTCCAAACCACATAAATTTGTATTCTGGAAGTGCCTTTGCCATTTCGATAAAATCGATAACTCCCTTACGTTTGATTATCAAACCTACTGAAATAATTAGTTTCTCGTTCTCAGCTATTTGATATTTTTTTCGAAAGTCTATTTTTTCTTCTTCCGTTGCTTTCCAAAAATCCAAATCGATTCCATTTGATACTACATAAATTGGTTTTTGAATGTCGTATGACTCCAACAACGCTTTTGAATATTCGGTTGGGGTTAATATTATATCGCCTGTTTCGTAACAGGTTTTAATCCATGATTTGAACAACCCAGAAACCATGTTTGAACCAATAAAGCTGTTTTTAAAATCTTCCTCCGTTGAATGTGCATGATATACCACTGGCTTGTCATCGTTTTTTGCTTGCATAGCTACCACAATTGACCCTGGGAATATCGTATTCAAATGGACTAAATCATAATCATCCTTTGGATCCGTGGTGTATTCTATCCCCACAGAATCTAAGGCGTCCATCTGATGATGAATCGCCTTTCCAACTCCGCTTTTTTCTACTTGTTCTTGTAAATCACTGTATAGCAATACCTTCATTTTTACATTCCATCTTCTTTCTATGCCCTATTTGAGATTACACTGTCTCTAGGACTTCACCTCTGAAAATCATTTCAAATTCTTCTGCATTTAAGGTTTCCTTTTCCAATAAAGCATCTACTACTCTATTTAATATTTCCATATTCGAATTTATTATATCCTTAGCCTTACTATATCCATGGTCTATAATATTGTGAATCACTCCATCTATCTTGGCAGCGACCTCTTCAGAGTAGCCCCTATTTCTACCAAAATCTCTACCCATGAATACCTGATGCTCTTCTTCACCATAGTTTATGGTTCCCAATTCCTCACTCATTCCATAGGACACGACCATTGCCCTAGCGATGGCAGTTGCCCTTTCGATATCGTTGGAAGCACCTGTAGAAATTTCATTTAGAACTACTTCTTCTGCTGCACGGCCACCCATCAGTGAAATTATCTGATTATTTAGTTGTGATTTTGTTACAAATGAGTGTTCCTCAGTAGGAAGGTATGCGGTAAATCCACCTGCCATTCCCCTCGGTATAATTGTAATCATGTGTACAGGGTCGCTATCTGGAGTTAACTTGCTCACTATTGCATGACCTGCTTCGTGGACAGCAGTTAACCTTCTATCAGCTTCTGTTACCACCTTACTCTTCTTGGCAGGTCCCATTTGTACCTTTAATGAAGCCTCGGTAATATTATTCATATTTATACTTTTTTGATTAAATCTAGCAGAAAGTAATGCCGCTTCGTTTACTAGGTTTTCTAAATCCGCAGGTGTAAAACCTGGTGTTCTCTTAGCTATAACCTTTAAATCCACATCATCTGCCAAGGGTTTATTTCTAGTGTGTACTTTTAATATAGCTTCTCTGCCCTTAACATCAGGTGGTCCTACATAAATCGTTCTGTCGAATCTACCAGGACGTAAAATTGCAGGGTCTAATATGTCAGCTCTATTCGTGGCAGCCATTACGATAATGCCTTCGTTTTTGCTAAAGCCATCCATCTCAACAAGTAATTGGTTAAGTGTCTGCTCACGCTCATCGTGACCTCCACCTACGCCAGCTCCCCTTCTTCTTCCCACCGCATCGATTTCGTCGATAAATACAATGGCAGGAGCTTGTTTTTTTGCAGTTTCAAATAAATCCCTAACCCTACTAGCACCTACCCCTACGAACATTTCAACAAAATCTGAACCGGATATGGAGAAAAACGGAACACCTGCTTCGCCTGCTACAGCTTTACTTAAATAGGTTTTACCTGTTCCCGGCGGTCCCACCATTAGAACGCCAGTAGGAATTCTTGCACCTAAATCATTATATTTTTTTGGAGACTTTAGAAAATCTACTATTTCCTTTAGTTCCTCTTTTTCTTCTTCCAATCCTGCGACGTCCTTAAAGGTAATATTTACCAAATTGTCGTCCTTATGCAGTTTTGCACGGGATTTTCCGAAGGACATTGCCTTGTTGTTGCTTCCTTGCATTTGTTGCATCAAGAAAAACCAAATCAATCCGAATCCTGCTACCATTAACACCGTAGTCAATAGCTCGGAATACCATGGAGCACTGGCAGGCTTTTCTGACGAAACTATCATTTCGCCCGCATCTACCCATTCTTTTAGGTAGTCGCCATAAAAGCTACTAAACATGGAAAGTGGAAGATAATTAACTACCTTCTCGCCACTTTTTAATTCAACTGTAAGCTCCGTATCCACTTGGTGAATCTTTTTTACTTCTCCTGCTTCTATCTTCTTAATTAATTCAGAAGAGTCAATTTCCGAAATCCTTTGAGTATTCGATGGTATATTTGATATTGCAAGCCATAACACCAATAGTACTAATATATAGATTCCGATTCCTCTAAAATTTCTATTCAATACTTAACCTCCTACCTATACATTTTGCTTTTTAAATAGCCAACATAAGGTAAATTTCTATATTTTTCATTAAAATCTAAACCATAGCCTACAACGAAATAATCTGGAATTACAAATCCACAATAATCCACATTTACATCACTCTTTCTTCTATCTTCTTTATTCAAAAGTGAAACTATCTTTACGGAATTTGCCCCACGTCTTTCGATATTTTCCCTCAAATGAAAAAGGGTTATACCTGTGTCGATGATATCTTCAACAATTAAGACATCCTTACCATGAACGCTTTGGTCCAAATCTTTAATTATTTTAACTTCACCAGTTGTGCTAATGTTTGTTCCACCATAGCTAGAAACTACCATAAAGTCAATTTCCAAAGGCAAATCAATACGTTTTAAAAGGTCCGTCATAAAAAATACAGCTCCCTTTAAAACACAGATTACTACCAGGTCTTTGCCTGAATAATCCTTGGTGATTTCATTTCCCAATTCCTCTACTCTATCTTGAATTTGCTTTTCACTAAGCAGTATTGCTTCTAAATCATTATGCATTTTTGTCCTCCAGATTATTCTTTACTAAAGTTAGTTTTATATACCTATTGCTTTTTGAGCTGACACCCATAACTTCACTTTTTGTGATACCAGCTACCCACATTATTTCAACTTCATCTTCGACAATTGGAATAATGTCACGAAGTTTTCTGTCGATTTTTTTATCAATAAAAATGTCTTTGATTTTCTTACTGCCCAACAATCCAATCGGTCTGATTTTGTCTGCATTTTTTCTGCTTCTAGCCACCAGAGACCCTTTGATTATTTCAACGGGAATAAAAATGCTATTATTATCCCGCAGGGAGTTATTATCCACCTCTTCCATGAGGATAGAATAAACACCATTAACATTATTATTACCCAATTTTAATACAATATAAAAAGACTTTTCATTTTCTTCCAAAGATTTTTCAAAAATTAACTTATCATAGGATTTTCTAATACTAAGTCCTCTTATGCTATTTACTTCCTTGCCCGATTCTAATTTTATAAGATGTAATACATCTTCTATATTATCGAAACTCACATCCTCCAACTTACCAGCTAATTCTTCGATTGCCTTACGAATTAATCTCCTGGCTATGGCTAAATGAAGTGCTTCCAATTTTTCAATTTCTATTTCTATGGAGCTAACGTATCTAGAAAATAACTCAATAGATTTATTGTTTGCTACAAAATCCAAATAGTCAGAATCTTCGCCACCTATTTGAGACAGTTTCAAAAGTGCAGAATTCAAATTTGGATTATATTGACCCCTTAATTTTGGCAATAAAATATTTCTAATTTTATTTCTGTGGTACTCATTTTCAAAGTTTGTTGAATCGTCCACATATTCTATATTCCGACTAGATAGATAAGCTTCTATTTCTTCCCTACTAAAATGCAGGATTGGGCGGATTATATAATCAGATCGCTCTTCAATTCCCTTTAACCCATCCGTGCCAGTTCCTCGTAATATTCTCATGAGAACCGTCTCAACTTGGTCATCCTCATTATGTGCTAAAGCAAGTTTTTGCGCTCCAAGGGTATCCATGGCATTTTTTAAAAATGTTCTCCTCAGTACCCTTCCCGCCGCTTCCTTAGAAAGCTTTTGCTCCATGGCATATTTGTTCATATCTGCCTTGGATGATAAAAATTTTATATTTAGTCTATTCGATAGTTCCCTGGAAAATTCTTCATCTCTTTTAGCTTCTTCTCCCCTAACACCATGGTTTAGATGTGCTGCAGAAATTGTGAGGTTGTACTCCTCCTTAATTTCCATTAAAAGAAAAAGTAAGCAAACAGAATCAGCACCTCCGGATAAGCCAACAAGTATGTGGTCATTTTTATTTATTAAATTGTACTTTTCAGATAATTCAACGAATTTTCTTTTCATACATAAGCCTCATGTTTGCAGATAAAACTCCCATGGAACCTGTTCTATAAAACAATAAAAAGTGATAGATTTTTCTATCACAAGTGTTATCTAGCTATTGGTTCCTCTACGTCTATTGCCTCTGCCTCGTTTGTTTTCCCTGGTTCTGACCTGTTGAATATTTTCATTACTCCTCTTCATAAACTTGCTAAGCTTATCCTCAAAGGTCAAATCCACCTCCTCTGGCTTGGACTCAGTCCACGAAGACATTACAGATTTCTTTTTTGGCAATGTTTGTTTTATGGATAATGCAATTTTTCCATCAGGATTTATGGAAATTACTTTTACCTTAACTTCCTCTCCTTTAGTTACCTTATCTTCTACCTTCTCAACGTATTCGTCTGATATTTCCGATATATGTACTAGTCCCTCCGTACCATCTTCTAGTCTAACGAAGGCACCAATTCTGGTAACTCCTACAACAACACCGTCTAATATCTCACCCACACGATACGACATTATTTCCTCCCAAATTTAAAGCTATTTATTCTTAAAAGGATTTTGTTCCTTATCCTTGTCGATGAATATTACTTCCTTTGGTTTAACCATCCCATATTCATCCCTTGCAATATATTCAATGAACTTTAATGTTCCACTCGATTCGATTTCAGCTTCGAGATTTTTAATTTTTAATTCCATTGTCTCGATTTCTTTGTCTTGTGCATTTCTTTTGTCTTGAAGTTTGCTGATTTGGACACTTTGCTTAGATATGGTATAAAGCATTGAACCCAAAATCAGAGCCATGACAAAAAGAACAATTTTTAAGCCGGATTTTTTATTTCTCAAATTATCACTACCTTTAGTCAGTTTGCTTAATTCTGTCTACTAACCTGTACAACTCTTCAGGTTTTGGATTTCTAAGGCCATCACCATCAGAAATTACTTCAACTATGGTTTTATAATTGGAAAAGTTTATGTTGATAATGTCATTTTCCTTAACATTGTCCCCTGCCTTTGCCACCTTATTATTTATTTCAATTTTCCCTGCATCGCAGGCTTCCTTTGCCAAGGTTCTTCGCTTTATAAGCCTCGAATCCTTTAGGAATTTATCTATTCTCATTTGATCCTCAATTACAATTAAGGTACACCACTAATGATGTACCTTAATTACTTTTATTTACTATTTGTTTACTACTTCTTTGAAAGCCTTACCAGCTCTGAATACAGGAGCCTTTGATGCAGGAATTTGAATAACTTCCTTAGGGTTTCTAGGATTTCTTCCTTCTCTTTCTTTTCTTTCTCTAACTTCGAAAGTTCCGAAACCTACTAATTGTACTTTTTCGCCAGCTTCTAGAGCTTCTTCAACTGAAGATACAAATGCGTTAAGTGCAGCTTCTGCATCTTTTTTTGTTAGTTTACTCTTCTCAGCAATTTTTGCTACCAATTCTTGTTTGTTCATAAAAAATCCTCCTTAATTATAAGTTTATATAAAAATATAAAACTACCTATTTATGCTTGGCTTCTTGCCAAAATTCTTCTAGGGAATAGTTACCCATATTTGTTAGTTCGACACCCTTTGAAATTGCAATCTCTTCCATCATTCTGAATCTATCTACAAATTTATTGCAGGCTTCAGTCAGTAATATCTCTGGTTCATATCCTAGATAATGACTTAGGTTACAAACCGTAAAGAATAAATCGCCCAGCTCCTCACGAAGTGCCTTCGGGTCATCTAGAGCTTCCACTACCTCGTGGTACTCTTCCTTAACCTTATGGAGGGCTTGTTCCCTATTATCCCAATCGAATCCAATTCTAGTAACTTTATCGATTAACTTATAGGCCCTAATTGTAGAAGGCAAACCCTTTAAAGAGTCTAATCTATCCACAAAGGATTTTAGAGATTTTTCTTTGTCTTTCACACTATCCCAATTTAACATTAGAATGTCCTTGTTGTCAACCCTTAAGTTGCCAAAAACATGGGGATGACGTGAAATTAATTTATTATTTATACCTGTAGTGACATCAAAAATACTAAAACCGTCTTCTTCATATCCAATTTGGGCATGCATGACAACCTGTAAGAGTATATCCCCAACCTCTTCAATCATGTCATCCACATTATCTCTATCTATGGCATCTACAAGCTCATAGGTCTCTTCTAACAAATCATGTTTCATGGAATCATGGGTTTGTTCTATGTCCCAAGGACATCCATCTGGTCCCCTTAGGGTGTCCACTGTATTTAACAGATCGGTAAAATCATAAATATTTTCATTTGGTTTATAAATGAATATAGTAGTCTGGTGATTTGGAGTAATTTCTCTCTTGTAGGTTCCAAAAGTATAATTCTTAATCTCTTCGGAATCCAAGGATGCGTCTTTAACCAATGAAAATTTAGAATTTTCACTGTAAACTTCGGACAATTTAGTAATTATTTCGTCTAGCAAATACTCATCATCTATTTCTTGTATAAATATATCATTTTGAAAATCTATGCTTGAAATTTTAAAGTCTTTTCCACTGATTACTTTGTAGCCTTCGCTTACATGTCTTAGGGAGCCTAAAACGATATCAACAGAAGACTCAGCATTTGTAATCAACAAATCGTCAAATTCATCAATCAACAACTCCACAGATTTCTCTAGTACAAAGGGACTTCCTGGGACTAAATAAATAATATCCTCATCGTGTGTAAATTCCCGTAGCGTCTCTACTATTTTCACATCGACAAGGGAAACTTCCTCTGCCAAATCATATATATTGTCAAAAGAATTTACTAAGATACCTTTACTCCGCAACTCTTCTACCACGGTATGTTTTTCAGTCCGCGCATAAATGTGAGTACTATTTAAAATTGTTTCTCTGGTATGTTTTTTCAAATCATCAAAACACGATGAACCCATTCCAATTACATGAATTCTGCCCTTTTTTGTTTCCATATGTGTATTTTACATAATATTGGGGGGTTTGTCTACAATAATTTGTTATTTTAGCCTTTTTAAGAGATTTTTATTGCAAAATTTCACTGACTATACATCAAATATAACAATTAAATCCGAATAACAAAAAACCTCCCATATGCGAGAGGTTATGTTTTATGGTGTTACTGGTTTTTCTTCAGTCGTTTCTTCAGTCTTTTCTTCAGTCGTTTCTTCAGTCGTTTCTGCTTCCTTTGCTGCAGCTTCTAGTTCTGCTTTTATTGATTCAGGTTCCTTTGTTACATCGATAAATCTTTCAATTTTTGCCGAATCTACAAGTGCTTTTAAATCTGCTTGGAATTTTTCAGCCTTAAGTGCATTTATTATTTGTTCCCTTGAGCCCTCAGCAGAATCATTCTTTTCTGTAATCTTTATTATGTGGTATCCAAATTGGGATTTAACAGGATCTGATACAGCTCCCACTTCACCACTGAATGAATATTCTTCAAATTCAGGCACCATTACACCCTTGCCGAAGAATCCTAGGTCTCCACCATTTACTGCAGAGCCTGTGTCTATGGAAAGTTCCTTAGCTAAATCTTCAAAGCTTTCTCCTGCTTCCAATCTCTTTATAGCATTGTTAGCTTCTTCTTCAGTTTCAACTAAAATGTGGCTTGCCCTCACTTGTTGTAAGCTACTCTTGTTGCTTTCATAGTAGGTATTGATTTCATCGTCTGAAAACTCATAAGTATTCATCTTGTTTTCTTGATAATTTGAAACTACAAGGTTATCCCTAGTCAGTTCTCTATAAGCATCTTCAGTTAATTTCATAGATTTTAGTGCCTCTTGGAACTGGTCAGCTCCTAAGTAGTCCACTTCACTTTTAATTTGTTCTTCTACTTCAGTAGAGACATCTATGTTTTCTTTCTTAGCTTCGTTTAAGATCACTTGTTGTGTTATCAGGTTTTCAAGAATATATTCCCTCAGTCCTTGTCCATAGGTTTTAACGCCTGTTTCGTCAACTTCGTTTAGGGTTTCTTCACCAAGATAATCAACATATTGTTGCCTTTGAATTCTGTAGTATGTGTTATAAGTGTCTTGTGAAATTTCCACGTCATTCACTTTTGCCACAACACCTTCTGGTCCTTTGCCGCTACCGCAACCAGTAGTTGCAAGAGCCAGCCCCATTGTAAATAATAATATAGCTTTTTTACTTAATTTCATTTATATCTCCTTTCAAAATCTTGATTATTATAACATAAAGTCCCGATATTTGAATACATTTCACAGAAAAATCAACTTATATCGCAGTTATTATGTCTTTAAGTTCCAGTAAAGGATACTTTATAGGCTTAAATTCAATAAACTTCTCCCCAGTTAGCTGTAGCTTAAAATCTCTTCCATATTTTGGAATTAAGTTGTTTAACTTCATCACATCAGGTTTGGATTCATCTTTAAAGTTTATTCTAATAGAGTCCTTATCCCCTCTAATGGAAATTATATCCTTAGAGTTTGCTTGTTGTTTAATAAATGATATATCCATTAAATTGTTCAAGGACTCTGGAGCATCGCCGTATCTGTCGATTACCTCATCCATAAGGTCATGATAATCCTCATCATTTTCTATGATGGAAATCTTTTTATATAATTCCAAGCGTTGGTGCTCGTCCTCAACGTAATCCTTAGGTATAAATGCTTCTACATTTATTTCCATGGACGTGTCGTTGATTTCTCTAACTTCCTCACCTTTTAACTTTTTAATTGCAGTTTCCAAGTAGGATAGATACAAATCATACCCTATTGCATCGATGTGCCCGTGTTGTCTAGAGCCTAAAATATTTCCTGCTCCTCGAATTTCCAAATCCCGCATAGCAATTTTAAATCCTGAGCCAAACTCAGTAAATTCCTTTATCGCCATTAATCGTTTTTCAGAAATTTCACTCAACTGTTTGTCCTTTTGGTACGTGAAATATCCATATGCAATTCTATTGGATCTACCTACTCTGCCCCTTAGTTGATACAATTGAGATAGTCCCAATTTATCAGCATCAAACACAATTATGGTATTTACGTTTGGAATGTCTAAGCCCGTTTCTATAATTGTGGTGCAAACTAGTATATCACTTTCTTTTTGTAGGAATGAAAGCATGGTATTCTCTAATTCTAACTCACTCATTCGACCGTGGGCTGTGGCAACTCTAGCTTCTGGCACTAGCTCCGAAATCTCCATTGCCATCTGGGAAATGCCCTCTATCCTATTGTATAGAAAATATACTTGTCCGCCACGATTTAACTCCCTCGTAATCGCTTCCTTCACCATACCACGATTGAATTCTGTAACGTAGGTTTGGATAGGAAATCTCTCTTCCGGCGGCTCCTCGATAACAGACATATCCCTAATCCCTATCATGGACATTTGTAACGTCCTAGGAATTGGCGTCGCCGTTAAAGTTAAGGTATCTACATTTTCCTTTATCATCTTCAAGGTTTCTTTGTGCTTTACGCCAAATCTCTGTTCTTCATCTATAATCAAAAGTCCAAGATCCTTAAATACCACGTCCTTTGACAATAGACGATGGGTTCCCACGACGATGTCAATCATTCCCTTGCGAATATTTTTTATATCTTCATTTATTTCCTTGCGAGTTCTAAATCGACTAAGCACAGCTGTAGTAATGGGAAACTCCCTAAACCGCTCAATTATTGTATTATAGTGCTGCTGCGCCAAAATTGTGGTAGGTACCAAAATCGCAACTTGTTTTCCATCCATAACCGCTTTGAATGCAGCTCTCAGTGCAACCTCAGTCTTACCGTAACCCACATCGGCACATAGGAGCCTGTCCATCGGTCGTGGCTCTTCCATATCTTTTTTGATTTCTTCGCTGGATATTGCTTGTCCTTCGGTTTCTTGGTATGGGAATAAATCTTCAAATTGACCCTGCCAATCTGTATCCGCCGAAAATGCATAGCCTTTCTTTGCTTCCCTAGCGGCATATAGTTCAATAAGCTCATCCGCCATATCGTCTATGGATTTTTTAGCTTTAGATTTCGTTCTAGACCATTCCACGCTGTTAAGCTTATTTATCCTTGGCTTGTCGACAGCATTTCCAACGAATTTGTGGATTAATCCCAGTTGGTCAGTGGGAATATAAAGCTTGTCTGCACCTGCATACTGAATCAGTATGTAGTCACGCTTAACCCCTTGTATTTCCACTTGTTCAGTGCCTTGATATATGCCCAGTCCATGATTTTCATGAACTACATAGTCCCCTATTGAAATGTCAGCAAAATCAGTAAGTCCAGCAGGCTTTTTTCGTTTTGTTTTCTTCTTCGTTATGTTTCCATAGATTTCTCGATGATTAATTATAGAAAACTTTATGGAGGTGTACTCAAACCCATTTTTCAAAGAAGCATCGTAGAGAAAAATTTGATTTGACTTTAATTCCCTGTCCAGGTTTTCTGCAATTTGAGCATTTATACCTAAATCCTTAAGATTCTTGTTCAGCCTTTTTAATCTATCGTTTCCATCCGATAAGATGGCAATTTTATATCCCCTATATTGATAATTTTCTATTTCTTCCTTAAATATATCCATTCTCCCATTAAAAGAAGTAGCAGATTTCATTTGGAAGCTAAGGATGGATTTTGGCTTGTAGTACTTATTATCTCGTAGCACATTACTAAAAGTGATTTTAATATAATCATTTAGCTTAGAAACTATATCCTCATATCCATATATTATTTTTTCATGGGAATATAGGACTTCACCGGCTAGCAATAGATCCGAAAGTCGCATCCTCAGCTCGTCCTCTAGGGATTTTATCCGTTCTTCAATTCTTCTCGGTTCGTCTATAAAAACCAAGGCATTCTTATGAATATAATCTACTATGGAGCTTAAATTTTCCTTAGGAATATATGGTAGAAGTAAATCTAAATCTGAGATATAAAAATTTTCATCCAGCTTTTCCAAAAGACCCGAAAATTTTTCTTCTAGGTTTTCTAAAATTAACTTGTCCTTAATTTTAGTCGAAGATAAATCCTTCCTCAGTCCCTCTGCTATGATTTTTCTATCTTCATCAAGTATCATGTTTTCCCTAGCGGGGCTTATCATAATTTCATCCACGGTCTCCAAGGACCTTTGGGTCCGTAGGTCAAATGTCCTAATGGAATCTATCTCGTTATCGAACAGCTCAATTCTGTAGGGATTCTCATGAATTGGCGAAAAAATGTCTACAATGCCGCCACGGAGTGAAAATTGACCCCTACCCTCTACAAAATTAACCCGCTCATAGCCACCATCTAACAAAAATGAACTCAATTCTTCCAGTTCAATCTTATCCTCCATGGTCAACTTCATAGTTCTTAAATCAAACAGTTCCTTGTTCATCACTTTTATCAATGTTGCATCAACCGTAGTTACTACAATTGATTCCTCATTTAACATAGACCATAAGGCTTCAACCTGTTTATTAGAATTATCCAAGCTCTTTGCTAATGTGCTGTAAAAAAATTCCTCCCGTTTGGGGAATAAGTATACGTTCTTAAGTCCAAGGTTTTTTAAGTCCTCAAAAATCATACGAGCACGACTATCGTCGTAAGTCACGATAAACTTGCTCCCCTTTTCATGATGGGAGACAGAATAAATAAAATGTCCCAGGGCTTCTTCGATAACTCCATTAATCCCCACTACATCCTTCTTTTCTCCAATGTCTTTTAATAGATTTTTGTATGAATCCATTCCCAACATCACATCTGCCAAAAAGTTAGCCAATCCTATCACCTCACTTTAAAAGCCCAAGCTAACTTGGGCTACTTCTCTTTATATTGTATTTGTTCATAGCTGTATTTAAATCAGAATCTAAAATAGTAATAATTGCCTCTGCAGCATCTTCAATGGCAATATTAATGTCTGCCTGTTCATCCTTTGAGAATTCAGACAGCACAAAATCAGCTAAATCTTGCCGTTCTCTTTTTTTCCCAATCCCAATTTTAATCCGTGGAAATTCATCCGTTTGGATTTGATAAATTATGGATCTCATTCCATTATGGGTGCCTGCACTACCTTGTTTTTTTATTTTAATATCTGAAAATCCAATGTCAATATCATCAAATACAACCACCAATTCCTCAGGCTTCAGTTTATAAAAATTTACTAGCTCCCTAACTGCCTGCCCACTTTCATTCATATAAGTCTGGGGCTTCATTAATAGAACCTTTTGCCCCTTGTAGGTAGTCTCTCCATATACGGATTTAAATTTTATTTTCGTAACCGAAACGTTTAATTTATCAGCAAGTTTATCAATAACTTGAAAGCCGATGTTATGCCTTGTGGTTTTGTATTTTGAGCCTGGATTTCCTAAACCAATTATTGCAATCAATATTTTCTATCCAAAAATTACACTGATAGACTCATTGGAGTGAATTCTCTCAATCGCCTTAGCGATAAGGTCCCCAACAGGAACTATCTTTATCTTATCTATCTTTTTACTCTCAGGCTGACAAATGGTATCAGTAATTACAAACTCTTCCAAATCTGAATTTGTAATATTTTCTATTGCCTTACCACTAAGTACTCCATGGGTTGCAGCACCATATACCTTTAGAGCTCCCTTTTCTTTCAAAACAGAAGCCGCCTTACAAATTGTTCCGCCTGTATCAATGATATCGTCGATAATAATAACATTCTTACCTTCGATTTCACCGATTACGTTCATAACCTCGCTCACATTTGCCCTTGGTCTTCTCTTCTCGATAATAGCTATAGGAAGATTTAGGTGGTTTGCAAAATTTCTGGTCCTAGTAACTCCACCGAGGTCCGGTGACACAGCTACAAAATCATTATTGTTGGAACCGATTTTACCTTTGAAGTAACCTGCAA
>CAYUJY010000032.1:0-14117 GCA_964445145.1 uncultured Peptoniphilaceae bacterium
TTCTGTTTCGAAAACTTCTGGGTGTACGAACGCCATTATAGCTGCCGTGTCGTGCATGTTTGAATAGCTTCCACCATCAAATCGCTCAAACTTTAAGGGTTTTTGAACTATGGCGCTGAGTATTTTATTTATTTTTTCATCAGACTCTTGCAATAGCTTATCTTCTTCCTTCGTAAATCTCGCGCGTTCCGTTATGTCTAGCCCAGCCATTCTAATTTTTATACCACTGTTAAAAACGACTTGTGCAGCCTCAGCATCAGCTAAAATATTAAATTCTGCAGCAGGAGTAGTATTTCCTCCCTTTAAACCTCCACCCATAATTCCAATCTCTTCAATTTTGTCTGCAAGGTCAGGTCTACCTAATAGTAAAATTGCCACATTAGTAAGTGGTCCCACGGCTATTATAGTAACTTTTTTATCTGCTTTTTCTAAAATATCCACCATGGCTTCATATGCAGGTCTCGTTGAAAGTGGCGCCAGTTCATCTTCTTTAAATTCATAACCAGAAAGTCCATTGTTTCCATGAACTTCACTCGCTACGATTTGTTTTCCTATTATGGGTTTTTCTGCTCCTTCACATACCTCAACATCCCAGTCTAGAGCTTTAACAAGTCCCCTGAGATTTCTAGTTGTATATTTCAGTTCCACATTTCCCGCCACGCTAGAAACCATCTTTACATCAAAGAAGTCGCATTTTTTCAAATAAGCAATGGCAAAGGCATCATCAATGCCAGGGTCACAATCAAATATTAACAATCTTTTTTCCATATTTACCTCCATGTCTATCTAATTATAATTATATCACATTAAACTTCAAAAACTCTCTTCCCAAGATTAACATATTGCTTTCTAAAAACATACGATAAAGCAGCTACAATCATTAATGCAAATACCGTTACATGCATTATAAATTCCACGCCCAAGCTTCCTACGAGATTACCACTAATGGCTACCATCACTGTACCAGCCAACATGGATGCGCTACCTATTGCACCACTAGCCGAACCAGCTTTTTCAGGGAATAGCTCGCCTCCCATGCTTATGGCCATCGTAAAGAAAAGCCCTAGGAAAAATCCCGTAAAAAATATAAGTGCATATAATAATAGTGGAATCTTAATAATATATACTAAGACCAAAAGCACTGCCCCCACGATGGGATTTGCCACCATAAATATGGTCGGATGTGTAAATCTCAGTAGGTACGAAAATATAAATGACCCTATTACCCCACCTATCTGACACATTAAAAGCGCAGTTACGCCGTCAGCTTCAGAAAATCCTTTAGCCACACCCATGTATGTTGGAAGCCATGTATAAAACACATAGCTAAAGTATGAGAACACAAATATCACTACGCCTAGCATTAGCCCTTCACGCATTACTGTAGGCTGTTTCTCAAACATTTTAATAAAAGTTGCACCTTCTTGCACTTTCTCAATTGTTGGATATTTTGATACTAATACCAATATGCTCAATAAAACCGCCACAACTAAATAAAACCCGAATATGACCTTATAGGAAATTCCGTTGTTTATTAGTATGCTGGCTACGAAGGATGTAAACATTCCCCCACCACCAAAAAATGCTTGTATAAGGCTAAGGTAAGGTCCCGCCTTGTCCTTATGAACATCAAACATGATGGAAAGTCCTGGAGCATCCATAAGACCATGTCCAACCCCACCTATAAAACTTAAAACTAATGCTACATTGTAGCTTTTGGTGAGCATCATTCCACCTGTGAATACGACGAAGCAGAGGGCACCTGGAAACATAATACTTTTTCTACCGAACTTATCTGACAACAATCCGCTGCCATATAGAACCAAAAATGTACCTACTCCCTTTGCAGCAATTAACATGGAAATAGTTGCCTTATCTTTAGAAAAGTGGGCTGCCAATAAAACCATTAAGGCAGTTATGATAGTGTTTAAACCGCCCTCCAAGAACATTGCACCAAAGGAGACAGCCGTAGCTCCTCTATAATTTTTTTCCATCTAAAACTCCAATTCTTTAATATTAAAGCATAGCCAGAAGCTATGCTTTAAACAATTATTTAATAAATAAACTCCATATTATCCCTTAACTTAACTTGCTTGAGATTTTTGTATTTGTTTAGCCTTTCTTTTCTTCTCTGTAAGTCTTCTATAGGAGAAGAAAGTGTAAGCGATTATCGTGGTCAAGTAAGGAATCATTTGTATAAATTCCACTGGGATAGTACTGATGGATTGAAGGTTGTTTGCTAAGGATTCAAAGAATCCAAATAGTATACTTGCAAACATTGCACCGATTGGTGCGGCTCCCCCAACGTTACTAGCAGCCAAGCCGATAAAACCTCTACCTGCCGTCATCCCTTTTACAAAGGATGTCATATATCCCATTGACATATATGCTCCAGCAACTCCAGCTAAAAACCCTGAAATTCCCATGGCTATATATCTAGTTTTGTTTACTGAAACTCCTACGGATTCAGCTGCATGTGGATTACTTCCCACGGATCTTATTCTAAGTCCAAGTGGAGTCTTGAATAGTAAGAAGTTCATAACAAATACTAGAACTATTGAAAAATAAACCAGTACATTATGTCCAGAAACTATTCTACCAATAAAAGGAATGCTTGAAATTCCTGGTATTACAATATTCGGTAAAACACCAGATGGTATGGATGAAGACGTAGCCTTTTCACCAGTGAATATAAACAGTAGAAATACTGTAGCACCGGTAGCCAAGAGATTTATCGCGATAGCTGCCAGTATAACCTCAGTCTTCATCTTTAAGTGGAAATATGCCAGCGCTAAACTCAAGGTAATTCCCACGATAAGCGCTAATAAAAATCCAAACCATACATTTCCTAACCAGTATGAGCCCATTACGGCAAACAATGCTGCAAAAAGCATAATACCTTCTATTGCCATGTTTGTAATACCACTTCTATTAGCTATCAATGCTGCCATAGATGCTAAAAGTATAGGAGTCGTAGCTCTAATTACCCCAAACCAAAAGTCTGGATTAGAAAATAAATTCATAGTATTCATTAAGCCACCTCCTTAGGAGTTGCATCCACATTCGAAGCTTTGACAATCTCTCTTTCCTTCCATTTGCTCAAGAATGCTTGTGCTGCAATTAGAAGGATTATCGCCGCTTGTACTATGGAGATAATTTCCGCAGGGATGTCAGATGTTCTATTTAAAATATCTGCTCCAACACGAACGTATGCCAAGAAGAATGCAGCCAGTGGTATGTTCTTAGGATTTGTCCTTGCAAGTGTTGCAATGATAACTCCATCGAATCCATATCCAGGAGATTCTATCCACATGAAGGATCTGTACATTCCCATTAACTCAACAGCTCCACCTAATCCTGCAATACCTGTACCTATTACTTGTGCCAAAATTACTACTAGGGGAACGTTAATTCCTGTATATTTTGCAAACTTTTCATTTGCGCCTACGGTCCTTAGGGCATATCCCCATCTTGTCTTGTAAATAAATACATAAACAATAGATATTATTACAAGCATAATAATAACGCCAAAGTGGATACGAGTTCCAGGAACCATGTTTCCAAGGTTAACACCTTGAGGTAGCGCAAATGACTGTTGTGCCATTTTATTAGGGTCACGTACTACGTAACTAAATAGATACTTTACGAAAAATCCTACAGCATAGTTTAACATAAGGGAAATAACCAGCACGTTTGCGCCGAATTTATTTCCAATTACCGCAGGTATACCACCGATTATAGCTCCACCAACAAATGCGCCAATCATGGCTACTACTACAACTATGGGAGCAGGAAGTGGTAAAAACAATGCTATAAGACAAGCAATCATGCCTCCCATATAAAAAGCGCTGTCTGATGACAAGTTAAATCTATTAGAGGTAAATACAACTGTCAATGCCAATCCCGTAAAAGCAAGTGGCACCATAAGTTCTATAACGTTAGCAAATCTTCTAAGGGAAGAAATTGGTCCTGTCAATAGGGTTTTTATTGCTTCAAGAGGATTGTTACTCACTATCGCAATGGTAACCATTACTATGCCCATTGCAATAGCTATGGCAATAATAGTTCTTAGGATTTCAAAACGCGATTCGATTTTCCGTACACGATTTCTAACATCCTCGCCCTTGGATACTTGTTTCACAGTCATAATGCCACCTCCCCGATTTCTTCATCAGTCATTTTCTTAAGGCCTAGCATATATAATCCCAGTTCTTCCTCAGTTACAGTGCTAGCGTCCTTAAAATATGCAGAAATTTTTCCATCATAAAATACAATTAAACCATCAGATAATTCCAATACTTCATTTATGTCTGCACTTACTAAGAGTATAGCAACTCCGTTGTTTCTCTTTTCAACAATCTTATTGTGGATTAGTGCTGCAGTTCCTACGTCGATACCACGAATAGGTTGGTCCGCAACTAATATGTCCATATCCTCATTCATTTCCCTAGCAGCAACAACCTTTTGGATATTTCCACCTGAAAGCATTCGAATAGGGGTATGCTTAGAGTCAGTCTTTACCTCAAAGTCCTTAATCAATTCATCCGATAATTTGTGTAGCTTATCGAAATCCAAAAGTAGTCCCTTGTTGTATTCCTCATCATTATATATATTAGAAATAAGATTATCGACAATGCTCGAATCTGGCATACTTCCATAGGTTAATCTATCCTCTGGAATATGGGCCATTTTTTTGTCCCTTCTATCCCTGGTTGGATTGAAATACACAACCTTTTCTCCACTTATGATAATCTCACCTGAAGCAGGATTATCTAAGCCAGTGATGCAGTCTATAAGTTCCCTTTGCCCATTTCCTTCAACGCCTGCGATTCCTAAAATTTCACCTCTACGCACATTGAAGCTAACGCCCTTGAGCATCATTTTGTATTCATCGTCAATAAAGGTTACATCCTTAACTTCTAATACTTTTTCACCAGGATTAACTGGTGGCTTTTCGATTTCCATAACTACATCTCTACCAACCATGTGGCGAGAAAGCTCCATTATGGATGTACCAGCTACCTCGAAGGATCCTACTGTAGTTCCTGCCCTTAAGATAGTTGCCCTCTCACAAATTTCCTTAATCTCATTTAGTTTATGGGAAATAAAGATTATTGTATGGCCATTGTCCCTTAAAAGCTTTAATTGCTCAAATAGCTCCGCAGTTTCCTGTGGAGTCAAAACAGCAGTAGGTTCGTCCATTATCAATATCTTAGCACCACGAATAAGCGCTTTTAATATCTCTACTTTTTGTTTTTTACCTACATCCAAATCCATGACAAGGCTCTTTGGATTGATATTAAATTTATATGTTTTGGAAATGTCGTCCACCATTTTAAAAGCCGTATCAAAATCTAGCGCCAAGCCCCTTTTTGGTTCCATTCCCAATATTATATTCTCTGTTACAGTTAATTTCTCATCAAGCATGAAATGTTGATGAACCATTCCAATCCCAAGGCTGATTGCATGCATAGGATTTTGAAGTTTTATCTCTTCTCCCCTTAAAAAAATCTGTCCACTAGTCGGCTGTTCAATACCGAATAGAATTTTCATAAGCGTAGATTTTCCTGCTCCATTTTCTCCCATTAGCGCATGAATTTCACCTTCGCGAAGTTGTAAATTTACATTTTTATTAGCCACAACTCCGTTTGGATATACTTTGGTTATATCTTTCATCTCGATCACAAAAGGTGTATTATCTGTCATGTGATCCTCCTCTTGTTATTAAATGAGTACTGATTATAATAAATCAGTACTCATCATACATAGTCTTAATTATTAAGGTTTAACAGCTTCTCTTACTTCTGCTATTTGTTCAGTTGTCTTACCATAAGCAGTATCTACTTGAACTTCGCCAGCTAAAATTCTTTCTTGAAGTGCGCTAAGTTCTATTCTAACTTCTTCAGGAACCATTTCTTGATAGTATTTGTTGTCAGCTATGCCAACTCCACCTTCAGCAATTCCCAGTACTTCAGCTTCACCAACTTTTAACTCGCCCTTTTTGTAAAGGTCAAGTGTTCTATAAAGTGAATCCCCTACGTTCTTAAGAACTGATGTTGGGATAAGGTCAGCAAAGTTTTGCTTTCCAGTAGCTTCATACATTAAAGCTTGGTCAGAGTCAACGCCTAGGATATATTTACCCTTTTCAACTGCTGCTTCGATAAGACCAACACCTGTACCACCTGCTACGTTAAATAGGAAGTCAGCGTTTTGGTTAATCATACCAAGTGTAAGTTCTTTTCCCTTTGAAGGGTCTGAGAAACTTCCTGCATAAGTTGTAATAACTTTAATATCTGGATTTTTTGCTTGTGCTCCACCAATGTATCCTAGTAGGAAGTCATTGATGATAGGTTGGTCAGTTCCGCCTAGGAAACCGATAACGCCTGTTTCACTCATAGCTGCAGCTACATATCCACCTAGGTATGAAGCTTCGTTTGCTTTGTAAGTTATGCAATATACGTTTTTAAAGTCTCCTGCAGCCCAGTCTACTTCTCCATCAAACATTACGAAAACTGTTTCAGGAAAATCTTCTGCATTTGCTTCGATAGCATCTTGTAGTGTAGATGAAGTAAGGATTACGTTATATCCTTGTTCAGCTGTATCTATAAGAGTAGCCTCAAACTTATCTTGTTGGTGACCATATTCGATAGTCTTAACTTCAATTCCTAAATCAGCACCTGCTCTTTGCATACCATCATGTGCTGAGTCATTGAATGACATATCTCCAAGTGCTCCTACCAATAGAGCTGCCTTGATATCTGAACCTTCTGCAGGTGCAGGGGTTGTTCCTCCCGTTGTAGGTGCTGGAGTGGTAGTTGTTCCTCCACCACAAGCAACGAGTGAAAATACTAGTAGCATAACTACCAGTAACGTGCTTAACTTCTTCATTGTAATCTCCTCCTATTAAATTAAACCATCAACATCGAAAATTAAATGTATATAAAAATTTATCAACATTGTAAAGTCGATGTAAACTGTTTATTTATAAAAATTATACAAAGTAATGTAAGCGTTGTCAATGACAAATTGAATGCTAGAATTTTGATTATAGCTAAGGTTTAGTAACCTTCACACTTTCATTAATTGCTTAATTAATAACAAAAAAGGTCAATTGTTATGCCCTATTATAATCTCTTCAAAATATTTTTCACCAACTCAAACACCCTATCATAGGAAGGGATGTTTAATCTCTCTTGTGGAGAGTGTATTCCTTCTGATATAGGACCTATTGTAATGGGATCTAGTCCTGGCAACTTCGATTTAAATACGCCAGGTTCCATACCGCCATGGGATGCAATTATTCCAATCTCTTGTCCATATTTTTTTCTATACTCTTCCTGCAATATAGTCCTCATAAAGGATTCCTTCTCGTAGTTCCAGCCTGGGAATTGTTGGAGATAATTTATTTCATGTCCTTCTGCAATGGCTTCTATCATCATCTTCATTTTATCAATCATGAATTCTTGAGGCGACCTTGCATAAAATTCTATTTTTATATTGTTATCATCTGTGTCAATTACCGCCATATTACAAGAGGACATCACCAAATCCTTAATGGACATGGACATGTTGTACACACCATTTGGAAATAAGAATAAAAGTTTTGCCAGTTTCTTGGTGTCCCTGTAATCCATTGCTAGACCTTCGCCATCTACCAACTCATATTCAATCTCCAAGTTTTCATCAGAATCAGCATATTGGGATTTGTATCCACCTATCATATCCTCAACAATTCTCACTATGTCTTCTTCATCTTCCGCGTTATAGCCGAATTTCAAAAGACTATCCCTAGGGATTGCGTTGTTTTTAGAGCCACCATCTAGGCTAATATAGCCTACAGCATGGACGTTTGCCACTCTATGGAGAATTTCAGAAGCGAGCTTAATACTATTTCCCAATTCCTTATCTATGTCCATTCCCGAATGGCCGCCCTTTAACCCAGATACTTTGAGTTTTAGCATACGTTCGAATCGTTCATCTTTATTTATATCAATCTTAACTTCACCAATTAGCCCGCCACTACAAGAAACACAAGTTAAGTGCTCGTCTCCACTGTCTAGTCCAATGTATCTTCTTCCCTTTAGCACTGGAAACATATCAAATTTTAAAACACCTAATAAACCAAATTCTTCCTGCGCGGTAAAAACTAATTCCAATGGTGGATGCTCAATTTCTGGATTCGTCATAATTTCTAGCATATAACTAACCCCGTAACCATCATCGGCACCGAGTGTGGTGTTGTCTGCGTGAATCCAATCCCCATCGAAGAAAATTTCTATGGGATCATGGTCGAAGTCATGGGTACTTTCAGGGGTCTTTTCTGCCACCATATCCATGTGTGCTTGTAAAATAACAGTGGGATTATTTTCATAACCTGCTGTACCTTCCTTATAAACCACAAGATTATGAATTTCGTCCCTGTGTGTTTTTAAATTATGTTCGTGTGCAAGATTTTCAATATAATCCGCAATTTTTTCTTCATTGAAACTCGCTCTAGGTATCTTTGAAATCTCAACAAAATATTCTAGCTTATCCATACATTACCTCACTCTTAAATTATTTCATCGCAATAAGGACAAATTTTTTCCATGTCACTTACTTCATTGCCACAATTGCCACACTTTATATATTTTACTTCTGGAATTTCAAAGTTTGATTTATAAAATTCGACTTTTCCGCAGCTAACACACATATATAAATCCATTTCAATATTTTCCACAAAATGTTTCTTGCTGCCTATTAAACTTGTAGCATTGCCACAACTTGAGCAATTATAAATTCTCATCTATTTTTTCCTCCGCCTCATCAACTGGCGCTTCTTCCATATTCTTGGTAGGTGGTACTTCTTCTTTTAACATATGATTTTTCCTATCCTTAGTTTCGTGTGCATGCAATCTATAGGCACCTAAAATCACTCCAACGGTTGATGGAATAGCACCTATTAGCAGATTGAGTACCAAGGAATAGTTTCTAAACAGTAAATATGGTATCAAAAAGCCAAGGGCACCCACTACAATTATTTGTAATATGGATAGTAATTTCAAATTTTTATATGTGAAAAAACCACACACAAAGCTAGTAAGTGGCATTATTATATAAAAGTTCATGAAAACAAATCCCATTTCCCTTCCCCTTATATAACCGAAGCCGCCCCATAAAAGTATCCCTAAGAAAATTACAATATTTAATATAAACCAAAACCACTTTTTAAATGTTTCCATAGACCACCTCATTATGTAGTTCCATTTTAACATTGATTAATAATGAACTCAATAAGGTTATTTGCTGAAATTATACTTATTATCTAATCCGTGCTATAATTGAAATCAACAGATAATCTGAGGGAGGTGAGAGAATGCTAGCTAATGAAACAATTATTATAAGATTATTAATAGCCACATTAATCGGTGGAATTATTGGAATCGAGAGGGAAGTTATGAATAGACCTGCTGGTTTTCGTACTCACATCTTGGTAACATTGGGTTCTACGCTCATCATGATAATATCATTGCACTCTGCAGGAGCAGGAGGTGGCGATTCTGCTAGAATTGCTGCACAAGTAGTCAGCGGGATAGGGTTCCTTGGAGCTGGCTCCATAATCAGAAGCGACGGAAATGTTGTGGGACTAACAACCGCAGCAAGCATTTGGGTATGTGGAGGATTGGGTCTCGCAATAGGCTCAGGAATGTACGTAGCTGCTGTGGTCACTGCTGGATTAACTCTTTTGTCACTGTTTTTTAATGATAGATTGATAAAATCTATATATGGGAAAACCTTAAAAGAACGAAGATACCAGCGGATGAAAAGATTAAAAACTAGAGGGATTAAGGTTCCATCTAGGGTACTTCAAATCACTTACGAGCAGGATTTGGATGTAATGGAAATATTAAATAAATTACTTTCAGACTATACCTATAAGGTTATCTCCGTAAAGAAGTTCAACGACGAAAGTAATTCCAAATTGAAGGAAATAATCTTAAACGTAAAAAGTCATGAAAATGTACCCTTCGATGAAGAGAAAATTAGGGAGTTGAGTACGGACTTTATCGCAGCAGATGGTTTGAGAAGTGTAATGTGGAAATCAAAATAAAATAACTCCAGCTACAAAATTCGTAGTTGGAGTTATTTTATTTATTCAATTACAGCTGCTTTTGCCTCTTCGACCTTTTTCAGTATTTCAGAAATTTCTTCCGTAGTTTCAACTGTCCCTATATATTTTCCAGCTTCGTCTCTAACTGCAAAATATCTTACCAATAAAATCTTCGTTCCCCTAATGATAACTCTCGTTTCTTCGTCTTTGGTTCCAGCCTTAAAGTCTTCCAGTAGTTGATTTACCACAGGTAAAGATTTTGGTGGGTGGCAGTTTCTCACATCTCTGCCAATGATAGTTCGAGTTCTAGCAAATACTGGGTGTTTTCCCTCTGAGAAGTATGCGACATTATCCTCCGCGTCCGTATAGGTCAAATCCGTAGGAATTGTGTTTAACATATAAACCAGCTCCGTCAATTGGATTCTTCCAGATGGAAGCTTTATAAGTCCTTCAATCGCCTCTTCATCTGCTAGTTCAGGCTCATCGTACTTGATACCTTGTTGCTTTTCCAACCACATAGCCGCGTCTGAAGGTGATGCACCCTCGATGCCACCATTGAATGCATAGCCTATTTGATAGCTTTCTTCAGAAATTACCTTCCAGTCTGCAGGTTTCAATTTATCGATTAACAGCGGAGCCAAAATCTCATTTTCCTTTTTGATCATAGCTCTAACTTCTTCGATGAGAAGCTTCACATTTGCAACAAAATGACTTGTCGACTCTGCTTCATCTTTTAACAAAGCTTTCCATAAATCTCTAATATCATCATCAACTGCCCACATTACCTTTGGTGGTGCAGTTACTCCCTCACGCTCTAAATACGGAAAAAATAAATTTTCCTTTCTAGAATAGTGTCTGTCTAGCTTAGTCAGTCCATTTATCTCAGCTAGTAAGTCAACTTTATTTTCAGCATTAGGATTTTTTTCATATTTTTCTAGCTGTACTTCCAGATTGTTCTTTAGATACTCTTCTAATCCATCATTTTCTCTTCTAAAGACAAATAGTGGATGTCCAGGTTCTTCATCAATTTTTTGAACGGAATGGATATCTTCAATACTTCCTTCAAAAACCGCAGCATGAATATTGCAAAGCCTTTGTACTTCCTCAATTGGAAGACCACTCATTATTAAGTCTCTCTCCATCTCAGCGATTTCACTGGATGCTACAGTTCCAAATTTTTCTTTAAATTCTTGTTTGACTAGCTCTGCATCCTCACCATCGTGTAGTCTTTGGATGAGAGCTCTTAAATCTTCTTTATTTGCCATTTATTTCTCCATTATTTTAATAGTTCACTAACTAGTTCCTTAGCACCTTCTAAATCCTCAGCTAGTGGATTCCAGTTTACTTTTACTTCTTGTTCTATAACCTCAAACTTTGCATCTTCAAGGTATGATCTTAAAACTTTATTTCCTTCACCTGACCAACCATATGCGCCGAAAACTGCAGCTTTCTTACCAACAAATTTCAATTCCTTCAGGAAGTGTAGCCAGCCAGCTACTGAGCTCAATATGTCGTTCCCAACAGTAGGTGAACCCACAGCAATTGCCTTAGATTTAAATACTTCCGTCATTATATCGTTCTTGTCTTGCTTGGCAATGTTGAAAACTTTAACCTTAGTATCAGGTGCTTGTAATCTCACTTGGTCTGCTATTTCGTGAGCTATTGTCATCGTAGAATTCCACATGGAGTCATAGACAATAGTGATTTGGTCCTCTTTGTAAGCGTCAGCCCACTCGGCATATTTGGTCACTATTTCCAGCGGATTTTCTCTCCAAATGGCACCGTGACTAGTCGCAATAATATCTATCGGCAGGTTCAGCGCCACTATTTCCTTTATTTTTCTAGATACCAACGATGCATAAGGATTTACTATGTTTGCAAAATACTTCATAGCTTCTTCCCAAAGTGTACATTGGTCAGCCATATCGTTAAACAACTCTGCTACGGCATAATGTTGTCCAAAGGCATCATTTGAAAACAAAATATTATCCCCAGTCATGTAAGTAGCCATGGAATCAGGCCAATGTATCATCGGCATTTCAACGAATACTAAACTTTTACCATTTCCAATATCTAGTGTATCGCCCGTTTTTACCGTTTGAAAATTCCATTCTGGATGATGATATTGACCAACTAAGGATTTTACGGCATTCTTTGTACAATAAATTGGAGTATCAGGAATTTCTTCCATCAGCTTCAACAATGATCCGCTATGATCCACTTCGCCGTGGTTTATTACTATATAGTCAATTTCTTTTAAATCGATTTCCGATTTCAAGTTATCCATAAATTCATTTGAATGTGGCGACCAAACCGTATCTATCAATACAGTTTTTTCTTCTTTAATCAAATACGCATTTTGGCTTGAACCATTAAAAACTGAATAATCTGACCCATGAAACTCTTGTAATTCCCAATCGATTTTGCCTATCCAGTACACATTATTTTTAATTTGCTTTTTCATTAGAACCCTCCTAGATTACTAATTATTCATATTCGAATATTTGACTTTTTCGAATAATAATAGCGATTTGTATTTCGTAAGTTTATCGCAAGTTATGTCGTTTAATCTAATCACTACGGAAATCCAATAAACTTCACATTGTACAATTGGATTGCCAATAGGATATATGAAATTAACAAACTATAAATTTACTCTTAATTGCATATTAAAATAATTAAGGTAATATTTCTGTGTGTACAGTCACAAAAAACTTTTATAGATTTAACAGTTCCGCCTTATCTTTTATAACAACCTTCTTATAACCCACAAGTTCGACCAACTCATCCTTTGCCAGTTCCCCCATCTTTCTAGAAATGGTTTCTCTACTTAGATTTATAGATGATGCAATGGTCTCCATGGATAATTCGACAACTGGATTGTTCGTAGTATTTGCACGGGCGACTAAAAATTCTGCTAGTCTCTTTTTGGGATTGGTAATTGATAATATGCGGGCATGCTCTCTCGTTTCAGATAGTTTCTTACCGATGGTTTCAATTAAGTTTACACCTAGTTTAGGGTGTTCCATAATCAAGCCTTCGATTATTGCCTTCGT
This sequence comes from uncultured Peptoniphilaceae bacterium, assembly GCA_964445145.1. Taxonomy (GTDB): domain Bacteria; phylum Bacillota; class Clostridia; order Tissierellales; family Peptoniphilaceae; genus CAYUJY01. The sequence goes on from CAYUJY010000032.1 coordinate 13,147, forward strand.
TAGGGTACATGTACCCACTTCAGTTAGAGCAATTCCATCCATCCCAAATACGCCACCATTAAAAAGTGTTTGTTCGCCAATAATGTCACCATCTTTTAAAATATCGTAAATATATTCTTTGCCATCCTCTGAAAAGTAGCTGAGCTTCACTTTTCCGTATCTTATAATAACTATCTTGTCCGCTTCGTCATTGTAACTAAAAATTACATCATTTTTCTTGTGTTCACGATGAACTGATTTTGCAGTGAGAATTTTATGATTTTCCGTACTTAAACCCTCAAATATTTCAATTTCAGAAGCACAAAGCCCACATCCCACACAATCAGTACAACCACATCCATCATCCACAAAATTATTGTCAAACTTTTTCACACGCTCAACTCCACTATATCGAATTTGTTAACTAATTATATATACCCACTAAAAAACTCCCCAACTTTAATGGGGAGTTTTTTAACTATACAATCATTGCATAAATTCCGATAAATGCTAGTATTGACGCTACTCCTAACGCAATGAACGATACTGCAAACAATTCAATAAACATTTTATTTTGTGGATATTTCTCATCTGCATTTTCCTGCTGTGCTACACCAGCCATAATTAATGCTCCAGTTGTTGATATAGGAGTAAATCCTGCTACTGTCCCACCAATTACTATGGTTGCAACCAATTCGTATGCACTTACGCCAATACTACTGCCTAATGCTCCTGCAGTAGGAATTAATGTCGGAAATACCACGCCTAGTCCAGAACTAAAGAACGACATAAATCCTGAAGCAATTACCATAATCGTAGCTGCGGTACGTTCTGACATAATTTTCTCTAATGCAGCTACCATGATGTCTATTCCACCTGAGAGTGTGATCACATTCATCAGAACCCCAACGCCTAAAACCATTAATATAACGCCCCAAGGAATACCTCGTATCGCCTTTCCTTCCTCGCCCGCTCCGAGCACTATTAATACA
>CAYUJY010000033.1:0-6047 GCA_964445145.1 uncultured Peptoniphilaceae bacterium
AGTTTCGTAAAATATACCCCTTGAAATTTTTTATAATCTCAAGGGGTAATAAAAATGTGTAATTTGAAAAGGTTTTTTATTTTCTTACAATAAAGCCCATGCCTGATAATTCCTCAATTACGCCTTTCATTTCAAGCATGGTGAGCATTGAGCTAAGTTTAGTTATATTCATGCCCGTGACTTCTAAAAGTGAATCCAATTTCACATTTCCTTCATTAATAAGGTTTACAATTTCTCGTTCTTCTTCTGAAAGATTTTCTAAAATATCAGATTTTTCTGCATTTTCAAGAAGCTGCAATTCAAAAATATTATCCACAATATCTTTTATATCGAGAAGCGGTATGGCACCGTCCCTAATTAATTTGTTCGTGCCCTCGCTATATAGACTATTTATATTTCCAGGAACGCTAAATACTTCCTTCCCTTGTTCAGCGGCTAGCCTTGCCGTTATTAATGAACCCGACCTGTCCTTGGCTTCTATTACGATAACACCGTGGGACAATCCAGAAATTATTCGATTCCTCCTGGGAAAATTATACGGCATAGCGGCTGCCCCTATGGGATACTCACTAATTACAGTTCCATATTCGTACATTCTGTCGAACAATTGACTGTTGGTAGCGGGAAATTTCGTATCTATTCCAGTTCCCAAAACACCGATGCTATAGGTCGAGCTATCCAGCGCAGACTTATGGGACAGCGCGTCTATCCCTTGAGCCATTCCGCTAACAATAGTTACGCCCATTTCCGCCAAACCTTCTACGAATTTTTCCGTGGCGTATTTTCCATAGGCTGTTGCTTTTCTAGAGCCAACAACTCCTATCTTTACTCCGTCCAAATTTAGCTTTAGTCCCTTAGCATAAATCACCAATGGCGGATCCTCAATATATCTTAGCTCCTCAGGATAATCCTCATCAAATATCGTAAAAACTTGAGTTGCATGTTTATTTATATCAGAAATTAATTTGTTAAAATACTCCTTGTTTCTATTTTGAACTAGTTTTTCAATTTGAATTTCCTTCGCACCAGTTACTTCCAACAAGTCCTCTTTGGACATGTGAAGTATTTCATCTAGCTCTTCAAATTCCAACAATTTCTTCATAAGGTTATCACTTAGGTATAAACTGTGTAGAAAAATCAATACATCTCTGTTTTCCATTACTTATTCCCCCAGTAATTGGTGTCCATCACTCTATATCTTATGGCTTCTAGTAAATGTTCTTCTAGAATTTCATCTGACCCAGCCAAGTCTGCTATTGTTCTAGATAGTTTTAATATTTTACTATACGCCCTGCCACTAAATTTATATTTCTTAAAAGCCAGTAGCATAATATCCTTTAGTTTTTTGTCTAGTATGATGTACTTAGAAAGCAATTTATCTGGGATTTGCGAGTTTGCATAAATTTTTTGTCCATTAAAACGTTCAAGTTGTCGCTGTCTGGCCCTTTCCACCCTTTCGGCTATTGCTGCTGAACTCTCTGCTTTAGTCGAGCTTGAAAGTTCCTCAAACTTAACTGGTTTTACTTCTATGTGAATATCAATTCTATCTAAAATTGGATTGCTAATTTTTCCTAGATATCTATTTATCTCATTTGGTGTACAGGTACAGTCATGATTTGGATCTCCATAGAAACCACATGGACATGGATTTAAGCTACATACAAAAATAAAATCCGATGGGTATTGTAGCGTTGCACTTACTCTAGATATATTAACGACGCCATCTTCCATTGGTTGCCTCAGAGCCTCAATAACATTTTTTTGAAATTCAGGTAGCTCGTCCAAAAATAGCACTCCATTGTGGGCTAGACTAACTTCTCCTGGCTTAGGAATCTTACCCCCACCGATAAGACTTGCTGTGGAAGCAGTATGGTGGGGCGATCTAAAGGGTCTTTTCGTAATTAGTCCAGTGTTTTTTAGTAGTCCCGAAACCGAATAAATCTTTGTTACCTCTATTGCTTCCTCAAATGTAAGTCGTGGTAATATCGACGGAATTCTCTTCGCCGCCATAGTCTTACCAGATCCCGGACTTCCAAGCATCAAAAGGTTATGCGAACCAGCTGCAGAAATCTCCAATGCCCTTTTAAGCTGCTCCTGTCCTCGCATATCCTCGAAGTCATAGTCATTTTTTATATTGCTTGCATCAAAATAAGACTCTACAACGTGCCTTGCGATATTTAAATCGCCGTTTATAAAGTCCACTACTTCATTTAAATTTTTTACAGGATAAATCTCAATGTCTTGCACCACTGCACACTCATCCCTATTTTCAAATGGCACTACAAATTTTTTAAATCCGTTTTCCCTACAGGAAATCACCATGGGAAGTGCGCCATCCACCTTGTTTATTGCACCATCAAGCGAAAGCTCTCCAATAAATAAAAACTCCGAAGACTTATCTATGTTCAACTGAGAACTGGAAGCCAAAATCCCCAATGCTAATGCCAAATCCATTTGGGTTCCATCTTTTTTTAAGTTTGCTGGAGATAAATTGGTCGTTATCTTAGCCAATGGAAATTCGAAACCCGAGTTTTTAACCGCAGTCCTTGCCCGCTCCTTGGCTTCTTTAATTGCCATATCCGCCAAACCCACGATATTAAATCCAGGCATACCCCTTGAAACATCAGTCTCCACATCAATTATGTATCCATTCAATCCAACTAAGCTACATGTCTTAATACACGAAAACATTCTTCCTCCTACTGAAACGCATCTTCATAATGATTAATTTCTTGTCCCTTGTTGTAAATCTCTATAACATCAAATCTTGGTTGCAAATTCGCAAGCTTGTTTACCATAACAAAATATTCCGCACACAATTTAATTTTCCGTTGCTTTTCTTTCGTTACAGCTTCGAAGGCATAACCATAATCCGTATCGGCTCTTCTTTTAACTTCGATAAAACAGAGAATTTCATTTATCTTTGCAATAATATCTACTTCCCCAAAATATATCTTATAATTTCTATCGATAATTTCATATCCCATATCGAGCAGGTACTCCACTGCCTTATCCTCACCTTCATGCCCTATGTAGGTGCTGGCATCTTTCCAATTGTTCATCTTTTTTAGGAAGGTAGTTCTGTGGATTGGGGAAGGTCCTAATTTCACCAATGATTCCCTATGTTCCTTCGTACCGTATCCCTTGTGTTTTTTTAAATTGTATCCAGGGTAATCCTCATCCCACTTTTCACAAAGTGCATCCCTATACACCTTGGCTACAATGGATGCACAACCAATGGAGTAACAAAGCTCATCACCCTTTGCGAGCGATATGCATTCTAGTTCAGTTTCAATAACCTCTGCATCAACCAGAACGCAATCAGGGGTGATGCCTTTCTCTTTCAGTTTTTCCAATAGTTGAGTAAGTGCATTTTGCATAGATAATATTGTAGCTCTTTTAATGTTCACCTTGTCTATAACACTCGGGGGTGCACCTGCTATGGAAAAAGCAATTGCTTTTTCTCTAATTTCCTTAGCCAAAAGATTTCTCTTTTTTTCACTTAGACGTTTGGAGTCTTTTATACCTTCGATTTGATTTTCTATGTCGACACAAACTGCAGCCACAATGACGTCACCAATCAACGCACCACGCCCTACCTCATCAATGCCAATAATATATTTTTTGCCTTTTTCTAAAAGTTCCTTTTCTATTTCAAACATTAAAGTCTCTCCAAGGTAATATTTCCTATGGTTCCCTTTTTGAATTCATCCATTACGATATCTGAAACCCTTCTGTAATCTATCTCCTTGCCTCTAAATATCGCACCTCTTTTTATGGCTATGGCTTCCATGGTTTCCAATGGTGTATCTTGAATTTCAATATTATATCTTTTTTCTAAAAGCTTCGGATAATCCTTCGATAGCTTTTCTATTAGCTTTAAGCAAACATCTTCTTTATCCACAATATCATCGCGAATAGAACCAATATACACTAAATTAAGCGCTAGTTCATCGGATTGAAATTTCGGCCACAACACACCTGGTGTATCCAGTAACAGTAATCTATTTTCCACCTTTATCCACTGATTTGTGGTAGTTATTCCTGGACGATTACCGACCTTTGTCGACCTTCTATTTGCCAAAGCATTAATCAAGGTGGATTTTCCAACATTTGGAATTCCAATAATCATTGCTCTATTTAATTCAGAGATAATCCCCTTGTCCCTACCACGGGATTTCTTATCAGCCATAACATCGTCTACAGCATCTAGTAATTGAACAATTCCTTGACCTTGGTTTGCATTTATGGGAATTGCAATTATTCCGTTGTCCCTATAGTGCTGCAACCATTTTTTGTTTTCAACAGGATCAGCTAAATCTCCTTTGTTGAAAATTAAAATTCGCGGTTTATTTCCTATCAAACTCGGAATCATGGGGTTTTCACTAGCTATTGGCGCTCTAGCGTCGATTAGTTCCAATACTACGTCTACTTTATTTATATTCGCTTTTATGGAATCTGCGGTCTTTTTCATGTGACCTGGATACCAATTTATATTCATGCTCATTTTATCAACTCCAATTCAATATTATCACATAGAAGTCCATTTATTAAGTATTTTTAAGTATTGTACTGCTAAAAGAATGTTTTTATTTTATCGGGGTATGAATTAATACATATGGGTGTATAAAATGACAAAAATAGACGAATTAATAAAAAATTTCAGTAAAAATGTAAGTATATTTTTAAATCATCTCTTCCATAGAATAAAAAACGCAGACCTTCCATCTACGGGTGGCATGCTTGCGTACTTTTTGTTGCTGAGTATCTTCCCGTTTCTGATTTTTTTACTTAACCTAATATCTTTAACCGTAGGTGAATATAGAGGTGTAATAGAAGTTCTAGATTATTTACCTGGCAATGTAAAAACCATGTTACTATCGGTCGTAATCAGTATTGTCAGCTCCAGTAGTGGTACATTAATGTCATTTTCACTTTTGTTGGCGATTTGGGCTGGGTCCAATGCTGTTATGAAATTGATGAAAGAAATTAATGTGGCGTTTGGAGTTAGGGATCATAGAAAATTTTTTATGGCAAAAATTTATGGAATTTTGTTCACAATAGCCCTCGGCGTATTAATTGTCCTGATGATGGTGAGTAATGTCTTCGGAAACGCCATTATCAGCCTGATTAACAACCTTTTTGGCACCACCCTATACATTGATCGACTGTGGAATACGCTCCTTAAATATGCACCATTTTTCTTCATTATATTAATATTTACGCTTTTGTATAGAATCAGCCCCAATCTCGATGAAGATAAGAAAATTCGCATGAGGGATGTTCTGCCAGGAGCTACCTTTACGGCGATAATGTGGATTGGCGTAACATTTGTTTTTTCATTCTATGTAGACAATTTTGGAAACTATGATAAAACCTATGGAAGTTTAGGAGCCATCGTAGTATTGATGCTTTGGTTCTATTTATCTTCTATAATAATGGTGCTGGGCGCATATGTGTCCGCCTCATATATTTTTGTAAAAAGAAAAATGTATTTAGATAAGCTAAACACTTACCTGGAAGATTCATAAATATAAATGACCTTAAGAATATTTATTTCACTTAAGGTCATTTTAAAATTAAAACAGTTGCTATTTATGGTTTAACAAACTGCTACTTTGTTAAAGCTTCGATTATAATAGCTGTCTTTTTTATCCTTGCTATTTTTAAGTCTGTCGTAACTGACTTGTAGATAACTATTTTCAGGGTATATTCCCGCATTTAGAAATTTCATAATGAGGTAGCATCCATATTCACTCCTAAAATGACTATGTGCACCACTTTTCTTATTTACAACAATCCAGCCTCGCCTAACTTTTTTGTACATAAATTGATCTTTCATTCCACACTCCTATTTACGAACAAAAAAAAGAGCACAACTATAAGTCATGCTCTTAAGCAATTTTCTCCCGTTTGTAATTAAAGACTCTAAATTTGATATCATTGAATAGATATATTCCTAACGATATCAGACATTATTATTGCAGCAACTATCAATATGCAGTTAGTTTCAGATAGTATATTAATCACTTCTGACCTCCTAGCTT
>CAYUJY010000033.1:6147-13757 GCA_964445145.1 uncultured Peptoniphilaceae bacterium
CAACAACACAAAACCAAATGGCTTGTGAAGTTTTCGCAAAAACTTTATCGCAGACTGCAATTTCTTATTCTTATGGTTAAATAAGCTTTTATTCAACCTGGTTAACACAAATGGAGAAACTAGAACGGCTACAATAAATATATTGATCCATCCAATTGTTGCATAATCCATAATTCCTCCTTATTCTACAATAGTCCCCACTTCAGGCAAACCACGTAGCTTAGAAATTCCGTGTGGTGAGCTGTTTTTAATTTCATCTGATAATACCTTACCCGCCTCAAATCCATTGTGTTCTCCATCTTTCCAAGGAGACGCATTGGTTACGTCATAAACCACGCCATCAACAGCAATATAAGCAGGTTTTCCATCTTTTCCATTATATTCTGCAAGCTCTTCAATTGTAAATTTCGTATTTTCTGAATTAGATTCAGATGTATCAGTTGACACTGTTTCCGACGCTTGGGGAGCATTCGGTTCTTGGTTAGCCGTCTGACCACATGCCGAAAGAAATAAAACAATCAACAATACAGAAAGAACTAATAGTTTTCTTTTTGTTTTCATTCGTATCTCCTAAAAATTTTATAAATTTTATATACCCAAAAGGTATAGATATAATAAAAAATTTAAAAACTAATCCAGATTTTTTATATGATAGTTTGTAAAATTAAAAAATTATTCGCTGATTTTAAGGGTAAAAATTTTATGAGGTGAAACTATGAAAAAGTACATAAGATTTACATTAATATTTTTACTAATCTTAGTCATTGGTAGTGGTTGTTCTGTAAATACAAAGGCTAGAGAAAAGGATAACTATGCAAATAACATGACTAAGACGGGGATAGAACCCTATTTATCCTCAGAAAAGGAACATTCATTACTACGAAATTTAGCACTAGATAATCGTGTGACGATAGTAAATTATAATGCACCTGAAGGTGCAAAGCAATTATCTGTGCTGCGTAATGAATTGAAAGAAGATGGATCTTGGAAGGTTGAACATTTGGGCTCAATCAGTATTCACGAAGCCGAAGGAATGAAGTTGAATGGTAGTATTGCTGTAATTTTTCAAGATAATCACGATTTAGAGATAATCATAAATAACGAAAACTCCCAGGGGAAATATTTTGTGGAAAGTAAATTGTCTGAAGAAGATAGATTCGAGAAAATAGTCAGCAAGAATTCCTTAGGAGAGTTCAAAGAAATTACTTTGGATGAGGATATCCCAATTTTAATGATTGTTATGAATGAAGGTGAAATAGTAGGACCAGAATTAAGCTATTATGAAAATACGGAAAAACTGAAAGATATGGAACTCGTTCAAGCAATAGTTTTGCAGTTTAAATGATATTCTAAAATAGAGGCACATGTTTCAATGAAATAATAGATTTGGAGTTAAAAATTGCACAACATACTTTCCAAAAAGACGCATTATAGACATGTTCATCTTTTTGTAATTCTAATGGAGGAGTACTTGTATTAGGCAGTTTGTATGCATCGACCAATATTTAACCCGATTTTAGCTGAACTTCACAAAATTTTAATAAAAATAAAAATGGCTTGTAACATTGATTACAAGCCATTTTTTAATGGTGCACCTTCAGGGACTCGAACCCTGGACCCACTGATTAAGAGTCAGTTGCTCTACCAACTGAGCCAAAGGTGCAACGACTAAATAATTATAATCCTATTTAAAATATTTGTAAAGACTTTTTTAAAATTTTATTGCTATTTGGAGAATGCAAGTTAAAAGAACCACCCTCAGATGGTTCTCCTTTATTTATCTTTAAATTCTATAAGTTCCTACTTTAACTTTGTCGCCTACTACATAGTCGAAGGTTTCTACTAGTTTCCACTCGCCTTCTAATCCCATAAATTTTGCCAGTTCTGCAAAATAATACATGATTACTCCGCCATCGGTTAAGGAATATTTTAGGTCTTTGTCGTTAATTAGGAATAAGTCTAGTTCCGCATCCTTTAATACAAAATACCAAGGCTGTTTATTGAAGTGTGATGGTGCGTTTCTTAAATTGTAAAACAAATCCAACATACTTTTTTGCTTTAACTTCTCTATTGCTGGTTTGGTAAAGCTTTCATCTAGAAACACGAATTCTTCTACTGTTTTTCTGTTGCTTGTAGGTAGAGGATTGAATGGTGTTTTTGCTTTGGGGTATCCCACAGCTAAAATGTAATCTATCATATCGCCTTTTTCACCGAATAGATATCTTTCTGCTGGTTTCGCTACATCGAATAATGTAACCCAACAAGTTTCTAGACCAGCATTATTCAATTTTGAAATTAATGCTTCCATGGCATAAGCGCCTTTAATAACATAGGCAGGTCCTACATTGTTGTAGCTCATGGTAATGTATGCCGGGGCATTGATCATGACTCCACTATATCCGGCTACACCTTTAAGATTCTCTTGGATTTCCTCGGAATTCTCCCAAAGTACAAATTCTACCGCATCAGCGCCCTTCGCATCTTTTACGTCAACCAACACATCCTTGATCTCAGAAATTTTATCCTTGCTTAAATCTTCCTGAACAAAATCTCTTACCGATTTTCTTTTTCTTAAAAAGTTATTCATATCCATAATTTTACCTCCTATATTATTTGATTATTACCACTTATACTCTACATTTAATCAAATGGCACTTATAAATTGTGACATTATCGGGAAAACGTAGCTGTGGGAAATTATTGCAAACAAAAGCCCCAAAGAAGCCCCCATCAAAACATCCGTAGGATAGTGTACTGCAATATATATTCTAGAAACACAAATTGTAGTCGCGTATATTACCATTGGTATAAAAAGATTTGGAAAGTTTAAAATTGCTATTGTAGCAAGGGAGACCGCAGCCGCGGAGTGCCCTGATGGAAATGAGTAGTCCGATAAATCAATCCCAAAGGTGTGAATTTCTTTAATGATATTGTAAGGTCTCTCTCTACCAATTAATACCTTTATGCTATGTACCACAAGTCCAGTGATAATTTGTGCAAGAGCTACATCCAGTGCCAATACACGATTTAAATACTTTGTTTTAAATATGAGCATCATTAATAAGCTCATCGAAATGAACGCAACCCCACCCAAATGGGTTATCTTGGGAAAGAAAAAATCAAAGAATTTATTCTTCAATGTCCCATTTATTAATTTTATAAAGTAGCTATCAAATCGCTTAAAAAAGTTATCTTGCATATTATCTCCTGACAAAATTATAGCACAGAAACATTGGCCTATCTATATAATTATGTGGTAAACTTTTCATGGTGATTATATGAAGCTCAGTGAAAAACAAATGCTCGCATCCAAAAATTTATCAGGTTCCTGCATGGTAATAGCAGTTCCTGGAGCAGGAAAAACTACGATACTTTTGGAGCGAATAAAAAATTTAATAGATAGTGGTATAAAACCTTCTAGAATACTAACCATAACTTTTAGTAAAGCTGCAGCCAATGAGCTTAAAATCAGATTTGAGAAGTTCACAGATACTTTGGAGGAAATGCCACATTTTTATACAATCCACGCATTTTCCTATATTGTACTTCGGGATTACGGTAGAGCTAAGGGAATTGAATACAAGCTACTTGAAAGTGATAAAAATGTAAACAAATACAAGCTACTTTCTGATTTTTATAGAAATATTAATAATGAGTCCATCTCGGAAGAAAAGCTGGATAATCTGATAAACAAGATTGGCTATATAAAAAATATGATGCTAGAACCTACAGATTTTAGGGATAGTGGAGATATTGTCGGTTTCTATGAGATTTTTCAAATGTATGAATCTTATAAGAAAAAGTATAAATATATAGACTTTGACGATATGTTGGAGTTAGCCCTAAAAATATTAAACGAAGAGTCCTACTATAAGCGAAAGTACACCAATATGTATGATTTTATTCAAGTGGATGAAGGACAAGACACCTCAAAGCTACAAATGGAGTTAATTAAGCTATTGACCCGCAAAAAATCAAATTTGTTTATAGTCGCAGATGATGATCAATCCATTTATAGTTTTAGAGGAGCTGACCCAAGGGGACTTTTTTCCCTAAAGGATACTTTTCCTGACATACAGGTCCATTACATGGAAACAAACTATCGAAGTAGCAAGAATATTGTGCTGGCAGCTAACAATTTCATTGACCAAAACAAAATTCGCTTCGATAAAATTCTTCAATCCAGTCGAGATTTTAGTGCTCCCATAGAAATAGTAAAGCTAAAAAGCACGAAGGACCAGTATGATTTTATCTTAAAGGCCCTTAAAAACAAGAATTTAGATGACTGTGCAATTTTATATAGGAATAATATATCTTCGGTGGGAATTATTGAGATGTTGGAAAAAAACTCTATCCCTTTCAAAGTGAGGGACAATTCCAAAGTGAAGTTCTATTCCCATAGAATTTCTAAGGATTTATTAAACATTATTAAGTTCAGTGAAAATGCCACATCTATAAATTTGTTGGAAGAAATTTATTACAAAATGAACGGCTACATTTCAAAGTCGCAAATAAACTTTTTGAAAACTTCTGGAAAAACTGGAAATCTAATAGAAATATTGGAGGATATGCCTGGAATAAAAAGTTACGCTCAAAATATATTGTACACTTTGAGAAATAATTTGGATTTATTGAGCAGACTGCCCATGAATAAAAAAATTGAATTTATTGGTAAGGATTTAAAATATCTAAATTATGTTAAGGAAAGTGCCAGAAGATTGTCCTTGAGTATGCAAACCCAAGTATTAGTTTTCGAGACACTGAAAGATATCTCAATTGAGTCAAAGGATTTAATAAGTTTCGAGGGTAGATTGAAATTTTTAGACCGATTGGTTAATCAATCCTCAGATACAGAAAATGCCGTCTCCCTAAGCACGATTCATTCGGCAAAGGGCAAGGAATACAAATATGTTTACATTATAGATTTGTACGATGGAATGTTTCCTAACAAAACTATCTCAAAATCCAAGGACAGGGATGAACTTTTATTGGAGGAGGAAAGGAGATTGTTTTACGTTGGAATGACTCGAGCGAAGGATGAACTGACGTTACTGATTCCCTCATATGTCGCTGATGAAGAGGTTGAAATTTCTGCATTTGTTAAGGAGCTTGCAGAAAGATGTATTTGATTGCATTTAGAATGAACATATTTTAATATTTCTCAACTATTAAATAATTCCATCACTTAAGGATATAAATACATTATATCCGTGGGGGGTATTTGGTAGGCAAAAATAATTTAATAGGAGTAAATCATGAAAATCAATGAAATAAGGGCACTTAGAGGGCCGAATTATTATAGTAATTCACCTGTAATTTTGATGGAGCTAGATATCGGTGAGTTGGAACATAAACCAACCAACCTAGTTCCTAACTTTAAGGATAATATTATGGAAATGCTTCCCACACTCTATGAACATACTTGTTCGCTTGGAGTATTGGGAGGCTTTTTAAAACGGATTGAACTTGGAACATGGGCAGCACACGTGGTGGAACATGTGGCGTTAGAACTTCAATGTCTCATAGGACAAAAAACAACCTTTGGTAAAGCTACCTCTACGGAAATCGAAGGCGTTTATAACGTCGTGTACCGCTATGAAATTGAAGAAGTTGGAATCCGTGCTGGAGAAATCGCCGTTAAATTAGTTAGAAACCTATTTGATGGAAAAACTACAGATATTGAGCCAATATTAATAGAATTAAACGATATTGCCAATTCTTCAAAATTAGGTCCATCGACAAAGGCCATAGTAGACGAAGCTAGTAGGAGAGATATTCCGCATATCAGATTAAATGATGCAAGCTACGTACAATTGGGGCATGGTAAATACCAAAGAAAAATCGAAGCAACTTTGATGGACAATACATCTGCGCTGGGTGTATCAATAGCTGGGGATAAAAAGCGAACTAAATACATACTTGAAGAAAATGGTATCCCAGTCCCACAAGGTAGAAGCGTTTCGAATTTAGAGGAAGCGCTGGAAGTGGTGGCAGAAATTGGATATCCTATCGTCGTTAAACCACTTTCTGGAAATCACGGAAGAGGTGTAACCACAAACATTACTACTGAATTGGAATTAGCAGAGGCACTAGAGGAAGCTATTAAAATTTCTTCAACTGCAGTCGTTGAGAAATTTATTCGCGGACACGACTTTCGCATAATGGTTATAGACGGAAAGTTTCAAGCTGCCGCACTTCGGGAGCCAGCTGCCGTGGTGGGTAATGGAATGTATACCATAGGGAAACTCATCGAAGTTACAAATAGTGACCCAAAAAGGGGAGATGGACACGAAAATATACTTACAAAAATTTCAATAGACCACGAGACTCTTCGGATTTTAGAATTGCAGGGTCTAACCTTGGATTCCATATTGGATAATGGGCAGAAGCTTTATTTGAAATCCACAGCTAATTTAAGCACCGGAGGGACAGCAACTGATGTAACGGATATAATTCACCCACACAACCGCCTTATGGCAGAGCGAATATCTAAACTGATAGGATTGAATGTAATTGGAATAGATTTGATTTCTGAAAATATAGAAGAACCTGCTGAATTTGGAAAAGCTGGAGTTGTGGAAGTCAATGCTGGACCAGGATTTAGAATGCATCTTCACCCTTCCATTGGAAAACCTAGAAATATTGCAAAGCCTGTAGTGGATATGCTCTTTCCTGAGGGAGCAAGCCATTCAGTCCCAATATGCGCCATAACAGGGACCAATGGAAAAACCACAACCACAAGATTGATATCCCATATCCTAAGCCAGAATGGAAAAAAGCTGGGGATGACTTCATCTGATGGAGTATTTATCGATAATGTAAAAATACTTAAGGGAGATTATAGCGGTCCAGATGGAGCCAAGACGGTTCTAAAAGACCCATCCATAGACCATGGAGTTTTCGAAGTTGCCAGAGGTGGGATAATTAGAAGGGGACTAGGTTTTGATAGCTGTGATATTGGTATACTTCTCAATGTAACCTCTGATCACTTGGGCTTTGGTGGGATTGATACATTAGAGGAACTGGCTAGATTGAAATCCACTGTTCCCGAGGCAGTAAAAGCATCGGGCTACGCCATACTAAATGCAGATGATCCCCTAGTATTAATGAGGGCAGATAAAATCAAGGGTAAATTGATATTGTTTTCTAAGGATATTAACAATCCTAAGTTGTTGGAGAATTTAGAAAAAGGAAATATGAACATTTCTGTTATAAATGGTAATGTTGTACTTCAAAGACCTGGAGGCATTACATATGTTAAAAATATTAATGATATCCCCATAACTTTTGAAGGAAAGGCAACTTTTAATATCGACAATGTGCTAGCAGCTGTTGGAGCTACATTTTTGCTAGGGATTGATGTCAAGGATATACGTGTAGGACTCAACACATTCAATCCATCTATCTCGCAATCTCCTGGCAGGATGAACATTATTGATATTGGCGATTACAAAGTAGTTATCGACTATTGTCACAATGTAGGGTCAGTACACGCCAGTGGGAATTTCCTACGAAGTTTAATGCCAGGAAGGAAAATTAGAGTTGCTTCGGGGGTTGGCAATAGAAGAACCGAGGACATAATGGAATTTGGAGAGGCATTAGCTCAGTAT
>CAYUJY010000034.1:0-13712 GCA_964445145.1 uncultured Peptoniphilaceae bacterium
GAAGAACTGTTAAACCAAGTTGCCCTAAAGGCAAATCCAAGAATGCTTTTAAAAGACTTGACCGTATCGCAAATGCAATCTGTAGAAATTGCAAAAGCTATATCCAAAAATGCAAAAATTGTAATTATGGATGAGCCAACCTCATCATTGACATCCAACGAAGTGGAAAAGCTCTTTGATATAATAGAAGATTTAAAGTCAAAGGGAATTGCAATCATTTATATATCCCATAAGATGGATGAAATTTTAAGGATTTCAGATGATATTACTATCATGAGAGATGGTCAATACGTAGGTACTTGGCCAGCTAAGGAAATGACTACAGCTACAATTATAAAACATATGGTTGGACGTGAACTAGTTAGTTTATTTCCTCCAAAGACAAACGAAGCATCTGACCAGGTAGTATTGAAGGTGGAAGATTTCACATCACCAAATCCACTGTCCTTTAAAAACTGCTCCTTTGAACTAAAAAAAGGCGAGATTTTAGGCGTGGGTGGACTAGTCGGTGCTCAAAGAACGGAACTCATGGAAGCCATATACGGTATGAGAGCCAACACGGATGGAAAGATTACCTTAAATGGCAAGGAAATTAAAATAGACCGACCAAGGGATGCAATAAGAAATGGCATCGCACTTTTAACTGAGGATAGACGTGGTAACGGTATTTTCGGAGTACTTTCCGTAAAGGAAAACACGGCTATAGCATCAATAGATAAATATGTGGGACCTGGATTCATCATTGATGATAAGAGGGTTAACGAAGTTGTAGACAAGAGCATACAAAGACTTAGCATTAAGACGCCAAGCTTTACCACGCCAATCAAATCACTATCAGGTGGTAACCAACAAAAGGTAATAATATCTAGATGGTTGGCAAATGACCCGGACATACTGATACTGGATGAGCCTACAAGGGGTATTGACGTTGGAGCTAAGTACGAAATTTACCAAATAATTAATGATCTGGCGGCAGAGGGAAAAAGTATAATTATGATAACTTCTGAAATGGCTGAACTGCTAGGCGTATCGGATAGAATAATGGTAATGTGTGAAGGAAGGGTATCGGGATTCCTAGAAGGTGGAAAAGATACTACACAGGAACACGTTATGGAATTAGCCACAAAATTCATGTAGGGGGTAGGAAAAATGATAAAAAAACAAATGAGTATGAAGGACTTTTTTAGAGACTATGCCCTATTTATCGTAGTGGCAATAATGATTGTATTTACAGGTACGACAAGAAGTAACTTCTTTTCCATTGCAAATGCGAACAATATTCTCTCAAATACTTCAGTAAGATTTATTATAGCTTTAGGAGTTTCTGGATGTTTGATTATAAGAGGTACAGACCTTTCTGCAGGACGTATCGTAGGATTGTCTGCGCTTATTACGGGTACCTTGGTACAATCTCCAGATTTAGCAAATAAGTTCTATCCAAACTTGCCGAATTTGCCCATATTCGTTCCATTACTTATCGTATTGGTGGTTTGTGGATTCTTCGGACTTATTAACGGACTGATTATTGCGTATTTGAATGTACCACCATTTTTAGCAACTTTGGGTACACAAATTATGATATACGGGGTAAATATGATTTACTCCCAAAACAAGCCTATTGGGTCATTTAAAAAATCCTTTATCGACATTGGTCAAAAGAAAATATTTGGATTTAACCCATATCTACTCATAATAGCAGCCTTGGTTGGTATTGCGGTGTGGATATTGTATCGAAAAACTAGATATGGAAAGTATATGTACGCAATTGGTGGAAATGAAGCAGCAGCTGAAGTATCTGGAATTAACGTAAAGACTTCAAAAGTGAAAATATTTACACTGGCAGGAGTATTATATGGTCTAGCGGGATATTTACTTACTGCAAAGACTGGATCTGTAGGACCTGGATCAGGATTTGGATACGAGCTTGAAGCCATAGCATCTGCAACTATCGGTGGAGTTTCAACTGCCGGTGGACAAGGTACGGTTCCTGGAATATTGCTCGGGGTATTCGTATTCGAGTTACTAAAAGTATGTTTATCATTCCTAGGGGTTTCACCAGATATGACGAACGTAATTCAAGGTGCTATCATCGTAATAGCAGTAGCACTAGATATCCAAAAAACATTAGCTAAGAAATAATTTATAAAATATTAAAAGTGGGAGGAATCCCGCTTTTTTGATGTTTAATATCTGTGTGATATAATTATTGGTATAAAATAGATTAAAGAGGGAAATTATGTCTTATTTAAGATTGTCCATACACAAGTTGAGAAAATGGTCAGAAGCCTTAAGTGATGCCTTGGAAATAGATGTGGTAGTAACGGACAAGGATTTAATAAGGCTGGTAGGCACTGGCGAATATTCCAATAGGCTAGAGAGGGAATGCTCCAATGACAGCATATTCGCCAGCGTAATAGCCACCGGGGAGCCGACTATCAACTTAAAAAAAGAAGTCATTTGTGCAACTTGTTCTACGAAGGAAACTTGCAAAGAATTTTCCAACATGGCTTATCCTATAAAAGAAGAAGATAAGGTTGTGGGGTTAATTGCATTTTCTTCCTTCACCCCAGAACAAGCAAAGCGTATGTCTATGGAAAAAGACAAGTTTTTTAATATGTTGATGCAAGGCGCGAAGATTATAGAATCTGAAATTGAGGATATTAAAATAAATAATAAGCTTCGTTCAGACGTGGTGGAATTAAACGAAATAATAAACTCCATAAACAAAGGAATAATTATCGTGGATTGTGGAAGTAAAATCACAAATATAAATGGTAAGGCTTTAAGAATATTAGGCTTGAATATTTCCACACAAAAAATCATCGATAGTCCAATCCAAAAGTTTATTTCAAATATAAATTTAATTGACACGGACAATAAAGACAAGGTTGAATTTTGGAAGTTCGACAACAAGGAAGTAAAGGTAAGATATAGCGTCAATACCATAAGATTCAAAGATGATATCCTGAATAAAATGATAAGCTTCGATGAGCTGGAGGAACTATCCAATATCGCCAAAAGCTACGAAACGAAGGAAAATATAAACTTTGAAAATATAATAGGTGAAAGCGAAGCCATAAAAAAAGCAATTTATAGGGCGAAGGTGGTAGCCCAAACTGACTCAACTATTCTGATAGAAGGGGAGAGTGGAACTGGCAAGGAAATTTTTGCAAGGTCCATCCACAACGAAAGCTTGCGAAAAAACCAAAAATTCGTGGCCATAAACTGCTCTAGCATACCTGAAAACTTGATAGAATCGGAGCTTTTCGGATATGAAAGGGGAGCCTTTACAGGCGCCGTTTCCCAGGGTAAGAAGGGGAAATTTGAAATTGCCAATAACGGCACGGTGTTCCTAGATGAGATAGGTGAATTGTCTCCCAATATGCAAGTAAAACTCCTCAGGGTCCTGCAGGAGAGAACCATAGAGCGGGTGGGCGGCACTGAGCCCATATATATAAACATTAGGGTAATTTCTGCAACGAATCAAAATCTTCTTCAACTGGTTAAAGATGGACGATTCAGATTGGACTTATACTATAGGCTAAATGTTATAGGAATAAATCTGCCAAATCTGAGAAGCAGGGGAGAAGATGTATTAAAACTGTCAGAATACATTTTAGAAAAAATATGTGACAAAATGAATGTTGGCAAAAAAAGCTTGTCAGATGAAGTAAAAACTGCTTTTTTACATTATACATGGCCAGGAAATATTAGGGAACTGGAAAATGTACTAGAAAATGGAATAATTTTTTCAGAAGATGAAATAATAAAAAGACGACATCTTCCTACAAACCTTTTGGGAATAATTGAAAGTGATGTAGATAGCACAAAAAAACTTGGACATAAAAATTTGGAATCCATGAAACAGGATTTCGAACGCGATGTAATAGATAAACTAGTTGAAATCTACGGAGATACCTATGAAGGTAAAAAGAAAATTTCAGAAATTCTAGGAATAGGCATGACTACCCTATATAGAAAAATGAATGATTACTCGAAAAATTGATTGGATTCCCAAATATGGGAATCTTTTTTCGTATTTGAAAAAAACTAGACATCGTTCAATTGGAGTTGATTGTTAAGAGCTCATTATATCAAGTAAACTTTACAATAGAAATTCAATAATATTGGCACGCAACTTGCTTATTACATAGGCAGGAGGTAGTTATGAACAAAGAACTTATAAATGTATTAAAAAATGGAGTAAAGCCAGCTCTAGGTTGTACTGAGCCGGTGGCAGTGGGACTGGCTGTAGCGAGGGCGCGTGAGGCTCAAACGGGCAAGGTAAAAAGTGTAAGGGTGCGCCTTAGCCCGAATATAATAAAAAATGGCATGGGCGTAGGTATCCCAGGTACGTCAAAAAAAGGATTGGAATTTGCCTCAGCTTTAGCCTTGGCATGTGGAAAATCTGAGTATGGACTACAGGTGTATAAAGATGTAAATGACGAGTATGTAGAATTAGCACAAAAGTATCTCAGTGAAATCCCCATAGAAATAGAACTGGAAGACAGCAAAAATAAATTCTATATCGAGGCTATTGTGGAAACTGAAGATGGCGTGGGAAGCTGCGTAATTGTTGATTCCCATACAAACATTATTAAGGTAAATAGAGACGATGTTGTCCTTTTTGAAAGGGACAAGGATGATAGCGTTAGCACTACTACAAAATTCAATTTTGATGACACTACGATTAAAGACCTTAGAGAATTCGTTGAAGAAGTGGAATTTTCTGATATCTCATTCTTATTAGACGGAGTTAAGATGAATTTTGAAATTGCTAAGGCAGGGCTAGATGAAAAATCAGGTGCGGGTTTAGGTGCTGCAATGGTGGAGCTTTCAGGCAAAAATTTAGAGGATCTCGATCTTGTTAGCAGGGCAAGAATTATGACTGCAGCGGCAAGTGATGCGAGGATGTCTGGAATGAATATGCCTGTAATGAGTAGTGCGGGAAGCGGAAATCACGGATTGACAGCCATAATTCCTACGGCTGTGGTCTGCGAAGAATTAGGTTGTGATGATGATAAATTAGCTAGAGGATTAGCACTAAGTCACCTTACGACTGCATATGTAAAGCATTTTACGGGAAGTTTGTCCCCTGTATGTGGTTGTTCAGTGGCAGCTGGTGTAGGTGCCTCAGCGTCTGTAGCATGGTTACTAGGTGGAAATGATGAACAAATCGGTGGAGCTATTAAAAACATGATCGGTACCATAGCTGGAATGATTTGTGATGGAGCAAAGGAAGGATGTGCATTTAAATTATCTACGTCTGCTTCAGAAGCCATAATCCAAGCACAACTTGCGACAAAAAATATCATTATCGAAGAGTCAGATGGAATTGTAGGAAAAACGGTAGAGGACAGCATTAGAAACCTAGGAGCCCTTTCTAACGAAGGTTTAAAGGATGCTGACAAGGAAATTCTTAGAATCATGATGAATAAATAAGGAGGAAAACATGGCTAAGGTTAAAGACAACTTACTAGTAAAACTGTTGCTGGGTATTGTTGTGGGTATAGTGCTAGGTTTATTTGTAAATGAACCTATGATGATGGTTATAGCAACCATTAAAGAAATATTGGGACAACTTATATTTTTCTGTGTTCCATTGATAATAATCGGATTTATTACTCCAGCTATTACGGATTTAAAATCCAACGCTACGAAAATGCTTGGAGTTACATTGTTATTATGCTATTTATCATCAGTGGGAGCTGGACTTTTTGCAACTATTTCTGGATATGTAATAATTCCAATGTTAAATATTCCTACTAATGTGGCAGCGCTTAGGGAAATCCCTGAGCTGATATTCAAACTGACAATTCCTCAAGTAATGCCGGTTATGTCGGCACTTGTGCTTTCCATAATTGCTGGTTTGACAATAAACTGGACTGGTTCCAAGAGTATGGAAAATTTATTTAAAGAATTCAATGCAATGATATTGGCGACCGTTAATAAAATTGTAATTCCTATACTTCCATTCTTTATTGCAGCTACCTTTGCGGGGCTATCTTACGAAGGAAGTATAACGAAACAATTACCTGTATTTTTAAGCGTTATAGTAATTGCGATAATTTCTCACTACATATGGTTGGCTGTACTGTATCTAATTGGTGGATTACTATCTAAGAAAAATCCGTGGGAAGTTCTCAAGCATTATGGACCTCCGTATGTAACGGCGCTGGGAACAATGTCATCTGCTGCTACAATGTCTGTAGCTTTGGACGCTGCGAGAAAATCAAGTGTTTTAGATAGGGAAGTTGTGGACTTCGTCATACCTTTTGGCTCAACTGCCCATTTGTGCGGTTCGGTACTTACGGAGACCTTCTTTGTAATGACCATTTCTAAGATACTTTATGGTAGCGTACCTGATGTTACTACGATGATTACCTTTGTAATATTGCTTGGACTATTTGGAGTTGCGGCTCCTGGCGTACCAGGTGGAACCGTAATGGCATCATTGGGTATAGTTACGGGAATCATTGGATTTGACGCAGGTGGAGTTGCTCTACTAATGTCAGTATTCGCATTACAAGACAGCTTTGGAACAGCATGTAATATCACAGGCGACGGTGCGATTGCTCTTATGGTAACAGGTATCTTTAAAAACAAGGACAAGGGAGTAGCAAAAAGCGTATAGACGTAAAAAAAGTAACTGCAAATTTTGCAGTTACTTTTTGTTGCCAATTTACTAAATTAATCCAGTTTAACAGCGGTGCCTGAAACAGTTACCATAAGCATTCCATTGGAAGCGCCTAGCACCTCGTAATCCACATCTATACCTACAACGGCATCGGCTCCAAGGTTTCTAGCTCGCACTTCCATTTCCGCTAGGGCTTCCGTTCTAGATGTCATCAACTCATCTTCGTAACCTTGGCTTCTTCCGCCGAAAATATCGCGAAGACCAGCACCAAAATCTCTCATAAAGTCAACCCCGCTGACCACTTCGCCAAAAACTATTCCCTTGTACTCAACAATTTTTCTTCCTTCCACAGAAGGAGTAGTCGTTAGAATCATAAATTCTCCTTTAGTTTCAAACTTTTAATAGTTTCTCCAGTATCTAGATTTATCAATTGAAACTCTCCATTTGAATACATGGCAACCGACTTCGAACCATCCTTAGGAAGTGAGGTGGAGCCAGGATTAAGAAAAACCATATCATCAAATTTTTCCAATTCCTTTATGTGGGAGTGTCCAGTTACCACTAGGTTTGCCTTCAATGCTTTTGCAGTTTCAATGCGCTCTTCTTCGTCTTCTAAATAGCCATGGGTGGCATAAATTTTCAAATCGTCAACTTCCATAAATTGTGCCTTGCTTGAAATATCTTTTCCCGTAACCATGGAATCCACATCGGCATCACAATTGCCGCTGATATATTCAATATCATCTCTCTTTGCTAAAACCTCAGCCAGTTCCTTCGGTGCGTAGCCATCCAAGATTTTGTTTCTAGGACCATGTGCAAGGACGTCACCAAGATGAATGATGACGTCACAATTTTCTAATATTTTCAATGCACGATTTGTATCCTCTAGGTACCCATGGGTATCAGATAAAAATCCAATTTTCATTATTCTCTATCTTTGAACCATTGTATAATGTCGCTGGATTCATATAGTGGTTTTCCATCGATAAATAAGCAAGGAACCATATCTTGTCCGCCGACTCTCATTAGCTCATCTTGGTTTTCGGGTACATTTACATCAACAATTTCCACATTAAAATCCTTATCTTCAAGGTAATTTCTAACCTTGTTACAATAAGGGCAGTTGGGCAATACAAATAATCTTAAATTTTCCATAAAATCCTCCTAAAATTCTTTTTAATTATATACCCCAATTTTTTAAAGATTCACAACCTAGTTTTAGTTGGAATAATATAGGTATAAATCCACTAGGAGGTAAGTTATGGATAAATTAAATGAACTAGATCAAATATTGGGAGAGTTAGTAGAAAAACTAGATAGCGCTGGGAAGGTAATGGTGGGAAATGCAAAGGAAATAGCAGAATCTATAAAGCTAAAAGGAGAAATTCACCAAGCCACCAAGGATATCCAAAGCGCATACAGTGAAATAGGAGAATTTATCTCAGATAACTATCGTGACAGCTTAAAGCATGATGAAACACTGGATGAATTATTCTCCAAGGTAGATGAGCTTAAAAGTTTACTAAATATTTTAGGGCTTCAACTGGAAACAAGTGGAGGTCAAGAAGTGATTGAGAAGCTAGATAGCTATAGAATGAAGACCCTAGATAATTTAAAATCCGTTACCAAGGTAATAAATCAAGAAGTTTCATCTGACAGTCCAACGGATGAAGGTGAGGTAATAGAAGAAGAACAGACTATATGTCCCAACTGTGGAACCATAAATTCGAATTATGTGGTCTATTGTTCAAACTGTGGAGAAAAGTTGTAAACAAAGAGAAAATATTTACTAAATAAATCAATAAAATTTCATAAAAAAACATTGACATATGTCCAATGAAGTAGTAAATTATAGGTGAGGCAGTATATGTAATTTACATTGTAAAAATAAGGTAATCGATTTCACGAAAGAGGAATGCGGATGGAATATATGGATGGAACTATAAAAACTGAAAAGCATCTCAACGAAGATGCTTTTTTGCTAGAAAATGATGTACTAAGTGTAAAAATTTTAAAAAACTTTGGCGCTAAAATTGCGTCAATATATTCAAAGGAAAAGAACTTTGAGTTTTTGTTTCAACCCACAAAAGGTGAGTACGAGGTGCCAGTCTTAAGGGATGCCTTCGAAAAGTATGACACTTCTGGGGCAGACGATATGCTTCCTACGATAGATGAGTGCTTCTATCCAAACTCATATATAAAACTTCCAGACCATGGAGATGTGTGGGCACAAAAATGGAATTATGAAGTAGAAGATAACAAGCTAATTGCATGGATCAGATCGGATAGTTTAAAACTCATATTAAAGAGAACGATGTATCTTGAAGATAATGCACTAGTGCTAGAATATTCGCTGAAAAATAATACTTTACAAAAGCATTATTATCTATGGGCATTCCATGGACTTATGAACTTCGATGACAATACAGAAATGTATTTCGACTTCTCAGGAGAAATTGAGAATGTTATAGATGCAACCGAATATGGATTTGATTTTAAGAAGCTGTATGAATATCCAGACAAAAGTCAAAATAAATTTTACTTTAAAAACGAAGTGGAAAATGGAAGCTGTGGCCTAATTTATAAAAACCAAGGCTTGAAACTTCAATATGACTTTGATACAAACATAAATAAGTATGTTGGGGTTTGGATTACAAAGGGTGGATTTAAAAACGAGTACAATGTGGCTATAGAACCTGCCAGTGGCTATTACGATAGCCTTGAAAGAGCGTTTAAGAATAATAAAGTGAGCAGTATTGAGCCTGGTGAAGAATTATACTGGAGCTTAAAGTTAAGCATAGAAGATATAGAGGTGTAATAAATGGCAGAGTTAAGATATAACCCATTGTTGGATGATTGGACCATGGTGAGTGCAAATCGCTCCAAAAGACCAGATATGCCGAAGGATTATTGTCCTTTTGACCCTGGTTCTGGTAAAGTTCCCGACAATTATGAAGTTTTAAAATACGATAACGATTTTCCCATACTATCGCAGAATCCTCCGGAGCCGGATGCGGTGGGAAGTGATTTATATCAAGTTTCTGAATCCTATGGCAAGTGTGAGGTAATATTATATTCACCAAATCACCACGGGAAGTTACACGAACTGAGTGTCGAGCATATAGAAAAATTGGTGGATTTGTGGATAGATAGATTTGAAAAACTAAAGGAAGACCCGAAAGTAAAATATATTTTCCCCTTTGAAAACAAGGGCAAGGAAGTTGGCACTACAATGCCACATCCCCATGGACAAATATATGCATATTCCAAGATGCCCCTCAGGTTGAGATTGGAACTTGAAAACGCAAAAAATTATTATGAAGAGCATGGCATAAGCGTGTTTGACCAAATGAATAAGGATGAGAAGGAATTTGGCGAGAGGGTTGTTATGGAAAATGAACACTTTATAGCTTATATACCTTTCTTCTCAGAATATCCCTTTGGAGTATATATAGTTACGAAGGACGGAGCTAGCAGCTTTTCAGATTTCCACAATGGAATGAAGAATGCATTTGCTACTATGCTGAAGAATTTGACAGCTACATTCGATTATATTTACGACAAGGATTTTCCATATATGATGTGTATATATCAAAAACCGGTAAACTCTCCAGAGTACGGCGATGTGGATAGCTATTATAAATTCCATGTAAAATTTTTCCCACCACTCCGTGGAGAAAATTCAATAAAATGGAATGCATCCTCAGAAACTGGTGCTTGGGTACACGGCAATCCTAGAAAAGTAGAGGAGACTGCGCAGGAAGTTAGAGATGCCTACGCAAAGTACAAAGAAAATGCTAAGTTATAATGAACTTGAAAAAATAAAATCAGAATTTAATAATAGATTTGGCGAAGGTGGAAGATTATTTTTTGCGCCTAGCAGGATTAATATAATAGGTGAACACATAGACTATAATGGCGGAAAGGTACTACCTTGTGCCATAGAAATTGGAACCTATGCCATGGCAAAGAAGAATGATTTGAAGAAGTTTCGAGTTTATTCAATAAACATGGATACGGGCGCTGAGCTTTCCATAGATGATTCGGATTATCGCGAGGACAGAGATTGGTGCAATTACCTAACTGGAATGGCTAAGTATATAGCAGCTGAAGGCTTTGAAATAGGTGGACTGGACATGGTGGTATATGGAAATATACCAAATGGTGCTGGCTTATCATCATCGGCGTCACTGGAAATGCTCCTAGGGGAGGTTTTTAGCGTGCTGCACAATGATAGTAGCATCCCGAGAGTGCTTATGAGCCTACTGGGACAACGTACTGAAAACGAACATTTTGGACTTAATACAGGTATTATGGATCAATTCGCCATCAGTTTAGGGAAAATAGACTGTGCCATACTACTGGACACCTCAAATTTAGATTATGAATATATTCCCGTAGATTTAAAAGAAAAGACACTTGTGATATTAAATACCAATAAACGTCGAGAATTAAAGGACTCCAAGTACAACGAAAGACGTGCTGAATGTGAAGAAGGCTTGAGAATTTTAAAGGAATATGTTGATATAGAAAATCTATGTGAGTTAGAGCCAAATCCTGAAACCTATGCTTTAATTGAAAAAATTAGTAATCAAATAATAAAAAATAGAGTAACCCACGTTATTGAAGAAAATGATAGGGTTAAGCAAATGCTTGTAGCCATGGGTGATGAGGATTATAAAAAAATGGGTGAATTATTAAATGCATCCCACGAATCTTTAAAATATCTCTACGAGGTCACTGGACACGAGTTAGACTCCATCGTTGATGCTGCTAGGAGTTCAAAGCACACGTTGGGTGCCAGAATGACTGGAGCAGGATTTAGTGGATGCGCCATAGCTTTAATTGACAAAAGTGGAATGGATGAATTTACTAAAACAGTAATGGAATTGTACAATGAGAAAACCGGTTTGGATGCTGAAATCATCGTTTCAAAAATCGATGATGGACCAAGGGAGGTACTATGAGCATATTAGTAACAGGTGGAGCCGGATATATAGGTTCCCACACAGTGAAATATTTGCAAGATAAGGGAGAAGATGTAATAGTCCTGGACAATCTACAAACGGGACACAGAAAAAGTGTAGCAGTGGAAAAATTCTACAATATAGACCTTCGCTCAGATGAATTAGTGAGAGTTTTTGAAGAAAATGATATAACGGGAGTTATACATTTTGCTGCAAATTCCCTAGCGGGTGTGAGCATGACTACACCTTTTGAATACTATGACAACAATGTGTATGGGACCCAATGCCTTCTAAAGGCAATGATGGAGCATGATGTAAAAAATATCGTGTTTTCTTCAAGCGCTGCAACATATGGCGAGCCAGAGAGAACACCAATAATAGAAACAGATAAAACCGAGCCTACCAATCCATATGGCGAAACGAAGCTAGCCATGGAAAAAATGATGAAATGGTTTGACCAGGCCTATGGAGTTAAATATGTTTCATTGAGATACTTTAACGCAGCTGGAGCTCATAGCTCAGGCAAGATAGGCGAGGCACATAGCCCTGAAACCCATTTAATACCACTGATATTGCAAGTTCCATTGGGACAAAGAGAATATATATCCATATTCGGTGACGATTATGATACGCCGGATGGAAGTTGTATCAGAGACTATATCCACGTTATGGACTTAGCTGATGCCCATTATTTGGCATATAAGCATTTGTTAAATGGTGGAGATAGCGAGATATTCAACCTAGGAAGCGGCAACGGATTTAGCAACTTGGAAGTAGTTGAAGTGGCTAGACGAGTAACTAAGCATGAGATTCCTATGAGGATGGAAGGCAGACGTCCAGGTGACCCTGCAATCCTAATCGCTTCAAGTGAAAAAATTAAAAAAATGTTGGGCTGGAACCCACAATACGAAAACTTAGAAAAGATGATAGAAGATGCGTGGAATTGGCATGTAAATCATCCAGAAGGTTATACAAAATAGAGAACACTTCCTTTTTATATTTATCTCCTTTTAGTTGAAAATTGAGTCTGAAGAAATTCGGGCTCAATTTTCATTTGAGTAAGTTTGCAAAAAAAAGACGCACCATTAAAGCTGCATCCTTTTTTATTTACGGATTAATCATCATCATCGTCATCGTCATCATCCCAGTCGTCGTCCCAATCGTCGTATATGTCATCGTCGTCATCATCATAATAGTATTTCGGACTCGGCTTCGGTTGCTAATTTTGTTGAGGTGTTGTATTGTACTGGGGAGCTATTTGTTGTTGAGGCTGTTGTATTGGCTCTATATAATTTCTGTCATCATCGAAATTATCATCCAAAAGATTATCCCAATCATCCCCATCATCATCCCAGTCGTCGTCCCAATCGTCGTATATGTCATCGTCCCAATCATCAAACAAATCATCTAAATCAACATTATTTCTTCTAGCTAATATTATCAAATCCTCGACTGTTATGTTTTTTAAACTTTCAATCGTTAGTGTGCTGTCGTACCTATTCAATTGTCTTATGAAATTTACTTTTGCTGCAGATAAATCTAAATCATCATCGAAAAAATCGTTATCATACAGGTCATCATCAATATTTTTGGTTACAATGTTTCCGTCTAATTGGCGCAATCTCATTTGATTTCCAATGGATTTTTTGATATCCGTAAGGGAGATAGGCTTCTTGCCATCTGCTGAAATCATAATAAAGTTTTTGTTATCAGCTGTAAGATATCCAGAAAGGATTAATCTATCTACTAATTTTTCAATAACGTCATCCAAATCCCTATCTCGCAGTTTGAAACCTGCCAGCACTGATGCCCCATCCTCATTTAGTGGTACTACGGAAGTTACGTTGCCTAAGCGATTTACATTGATTTGAACACTTGGATTTATGTCCAAAATGTAGCTCCCCGCATCGGCAAAGTTTAACCAAAATCCACTCATACCAACTACCAGCAGTATTGCTAGGGCAATTGGCATATTTCTAAATACTTTTTTTGTCATCTCTATTCTCCTTTTAAAGTTTTAAAATCTTTTTCCTTTACAATACTATAACTTTCCAAGTCGCAAAAATATTGCATCAAATTATAAAATAATTATTTAAAGATTTTTATAT
>CAYUJY010000035.1:0-10740 GCA_964445145.1 uncultured Peptoniphilaceae bacterium
AACGTATAGATTTTCTTGTTCTTCGTCATATCCATCGGAGTATGCGATTTGGTCGCCTTCTGCATTTACAAAGTTTGTAAAAATCTTATTTGAAAGATTTAAATTATTATTTGCTTTATTTGCATTTCCAATTTTAGCCTTTACTGGTTTAAATATCCCATCTAAGGAAATAGAGATACTTCCGTTGTAGGTGGATGCTTTGATTGCTTTAACTTCTGCTGATAGTTTGTTTAGCAATAAAGCACCGTTTGTGGTTGCTAAATCCACAATTTTAGAACCCAGCTCTGCCAATTCAATCTTACCATTTGTGGTGTCGATATTTAAATTTTCACCTGAGATATTTTGAATTTGAATCTTAGCGTTTGTTGTTTTTACCACTGCATTTTCAGCTACAATGTTGAGCATGTTAATCTTAGCATTTGCTGAAGATACTTCAAGGTGCTTAGCTTCAATTTCTTCTATGTCGATACTAGAGTTTGTTGTAGAAACAACTATTTCTTCATAGATTTTCTTAGGCACCATTACTACCATGTTTAGCTCAAAGTGTTTTAGGTTTGTTTCCTTGTAGTTTGGAGTTATGAAAATTGTGTCATCCTCTCTAATAAGATTCAAGAAATCGTAGTTTGGAGAAATTAATTTTTCATCATAACTAACTTTAGCCCTAGCTTCTACTTCTTCATTATCCCAGCTCAAAATTGAAATTTTTCCATTTTGGTTTTCAACTTTAAGTTTTGGATTTTCAATTCCTAGGATATTCTCAGAATAAATTCTGTCAGCTTTGGATTTTAAATTTGTATTTACGTTAAAGCCCATTGTAAAATCATCAATGTCGATGCTGTTTATCACTTCTTGTGACTTTTTACCTATTTTATCCACAGCGCTTACGATTTTGTTAATGAAATTTGCTTCGAATTGTGCGTATTTATCTGTATCTACTTTCTTATCTTTGATGGAATCCAGCAATTGGATCGCTTCGTCCTCGGTTATTTTGCCTTCTTTCAGCATTTTTAATATTAATTTTTTTTCTTCACTCATCTTGATATCCCCCTACTCAAGTTCTTTTAACAATTTTGCGCCGTCTTCGGCACTTATTTGTCCATCGTTGATCATGCTTAAAATTTCTAATCGGGAGCTTTCGGAATTGACCTTATGTCCCAGTGCTTTAATTACGTTATCTAATTTATTTCTCACCGTAGGGTAGGAAATACCCAATGCTTTTTCTATGTCCTTTATACTTCCCCTGTTCATTACGAATACTTCGATGAACTCTAAATCTTCCTTGGATAATTTTGAAAATTTATCTATTTCAAAATATCCATTTATCTCTGTCGCACAACTTGGACATCTGTACCCAGTTATTATTAGTTCTCCATAACATACTGGACAGCTATTTAAATTTTTATTCAAGCTTCTCACCTCTTACGCCAATTATACCCCATGACTTTAGTTTTGTAAACATATAAATTAATAAAATTAATAAAATTAATGTGAAAATTAAATAAACTAATTCTTAAATTAAATACATTAATTTTACAAAATACCAACACAATCACGGCTTTTTTATATTTATTACTAGTTGGAAGTAAATTACAAGTTTTCTAACAAGTAAAGGGGGTATATTATAGAAATGGATGGTGATTTATATGAACAATAAAGAAATTATAGTCAACTACTTTAAAAATAATGAAAAAGCACCAGGCGAATTGTATTTCGGACCGGAGTATGAGCACATTATTGTAGATAGAAATACCTATAAGAGCGTATCCTATTATGGGGAACGCGGAGTTAATTACGTCTTTAAACGTTTGGTTGAACTAGGATGGAAACCTTATATGGAAGGTGAACATATTCTGGGAGCTGATTACGAAGACCTACATGTGACTACGGAACCAGGCGGACAGTTTGAATTCAGCTCCGACAAAAAAGAAACTTTAGAAGAAGTAGAAGAAGATTATAAGAGATTTTTTAAGATGCTACTTCCGATTTTGGATGAGCTGGAGTACGATATTTTGGCAATCGGCTATCACCCTGTTACTAAAATCGAGGACATAAAACTACTACCTAAAAAAAGATACGATACTATGTTTAATCATTTCAAAACCC
This sequence comes from uncultured Peptoniphilaceae bacterium, assembly GCA_964445145.1. GTDB lineage: Bacteria > Bacillota > Clostridia > Tissierellales > Peptoniphilaceae > CAYUJY01. The sequence goes on from CAYUJY010000035.1 coordinate 2,104, forward strand.
ATGGCACCATGGGACATAATATGATGAAAGGGACTGGAGCGCTACAATTGTCCATAGACTACACATCGGAGGAGGACTACACGAAGAAGTTCGTAGTGGGCAATGCCATCTCCAATGTGCTATATTCTATGTTTGAAAATGTGCTTTTCTTTCAGGGAGAGCCAGTAGGTCATAACCAAAGGGCGAGGATTTGGGAACACACGGACCCTGATAGATCTGGTCTAGCTAGAAATGCATTCATTGACGATACCTTTGAAGGCTACGCTGATTATATCGTAAATACAAAGGCGATATTTGCTTACCAAGATGGTGAAATGGTAGCTACAGGGGAAGAAATTATCGACAATCTAATGGATGAAAACACGACGAAAGACGAGTTAGAACATTTGCTGACTATGGTTTTTCCCGATGTGAGAACTAAAAAATTCTTAGAATTTAGAATGATGGATGCAGTTCCGTATCCTTATAATTTCTCTGCATTTGCATTAATCAAGGGTATATTTTATGATGAAGATAATTTAAATTACTTGTATGAAACCCTTAGGGAAACTACGAGAAAAGAAGTTATGGACTCTCGCCATGAAATGTACGAATTAGGTGAGGAAGCAAAATATTTGGGAAGTACCATGAAGGAATGGAAGCTAAAGCTACTGGAACTAGCAAAAAATGCCTTAGGGGAAGAAGTGAAATATTTAGAGCCACTAGAGGAACTGGTAAATTCCTATGGCAGCTTCTATAATAGAAGTAAGGCTATATATGAAGAAACTAATGATGTTAAAGCGGCAGTTTCAGGAAACAGGATTACGAAGGAGGTACTATGCATTCAAACAGAATAATAGATGAATATATAAATATGGTTATGGAAGACCCACAAAAATATGCAAAGGACTATGAAGTTGCAAAAGAAATGGTGGCAAATTCCACTGCATATTACAAGGGTAAGCCTGTACCATTTGACTATCAACCACTTTTTGTGGACCAAATAGACCTTCAGGATTTCAACTATATTGTTGATACCATGATGAGTATTGGCAAAAAGGTGACTCAACATTATATAAACAATCCTGAGTATAGAAAACTATTTGGATTTCCGAAGATAATTGAAGATATGATATTAGTAGACAATGGCTATGACGTAGAAATTCCCATAGCTAGATTTGACGTGTTTTATAATGATGTTAACGACTTTAAGTTTTGTGAGATAAATACAGATGGCTCTTCTGCCATGAATGAAGATAATGTGCTGGCTAGAATTTTACTTAAAACAGAAGCTATGAAAAAATTTTCTAAAAAGTATCAACTTAGCTATTTTGAGTTGTTCGATAGTTGGGTAGAGCAAGCACTAAAATTATACTCTAGGTATGACGATACGAACCCAACGCCTAATGTGGCTATTATGGACATTATGGAGAGTGCCACCAGCGTTGAGTTTGAGGAATTTAAAAAAGCGTTTGAAAAAGCTGGCGTAAACTGCGAGATAGTGGACGTTAGAAATCTAGAATACAGGGACGGAAAACTGTATAACGGCGACTATAGAATTGATTTGATTTACAGAAGACTTGTAACCTTTGAGCTTATTGAAAATATAGACAAGTGCCAAGCTTTTATAGATGCGTATATGGACAAAGCCATGTGTACCATAGGCTCGATTCAAAGCCAGGTAATCCACAACAAAATTTTCTTCAAGATTTTATTCGACGATGAAACGAGGGCGCTTCTTACGGATGAAGAAATAAAATATATAGACAACCATATTCCATTTACTGGAATATTTGGTGGCGGTGAGGAAGTTTTCGAAAAAGTTAAGTCTAATAAGGATGATTATATTATAAAACCTATGGATAAAAATGCGTCCACAGGCGTATATGCAGGTCTAGATTTAACCCAAGAACAATGGGAAGACAATTTAAAGAGAGATTTCAATAAGGATACCATCTACCAAGAATTTGTCCCACATAAAATTACAAAATTTGTGGAATTTGATGAAAATGGAGATACATTTATAGCAGAACTGGGAAATATGATTGGCCTTTTCGTATACAACGAAAAGTTGGCAGGTTTCTACTCTAGAATGGGCAGGGATAACATAATTTCTGGTCTGGTGGACTATATTACAGCTCCTACGGTTTTGGCAGTGAGAAGGGATATGGAAGACTTACTTCCGAGAATTAATGAGCTTACGAGAATTTCTAAAGAACGAGCTCTAACCCTTGAAGAAACAAGGGAGAGAGAAGATCTGAGGAAAGAATATATATTGCGATTCCGCGCAGGAATGAAAGAAACCCTTTTAAAAGTAAAAGTAGTAGACGAAGAGGGCGATGACGTAACCGAGGAAAAGCTAAAGAAACTTTATGATGAAAAAAGGAAACTTAAAAAATGATTACTGAGAAGATAATTGAAATCGTCTCAAAGGGTAATAATGATTATTCAAGCGTCGCTCTTAGAACTAAACTAGGAGCGGCTGCTGGTTTTGTGGGCATAATCGCAAACGTAACACTAACCTTGACAAAGGCGGCAATTGGAATCCTTTCAGGTTCTATTTCCATCGTTGCCGATGCTTTCAACAACTTGACTGATACGGCATCATCCATCGTTTCTATAATTGGGATAATGATGTCTGGAAAAGCTTCGGACAAGGAACATCCATATGGACATGGTAGAGGTGAGTATATTGCTACTTTGATTGTTGCATCTGTTATTATATTTGTGTCCCTAACCCTATTTAAATCCTCTGTGGAAGCGATTATAAATCCAAAACCCATAGAATTTAGCTTACCGGGTTTATTGGTGCTACTATTGTCCATTGGTTTGAAGTTTTGGATGTATAAATTTTACGGAACGATTTCTAAAAAAATAGATTCATCTCCGTTAAAAGCTAGTGCACTGGATTCCTTAAGTGACGTTATGGTCACGAGTGCAGTTGTATTTTCTTTTATTAATAGCCGATTCACTAGCTTACCTTTAGATGGCGTCGCTGGACTTGTGGTATCGGGATTTATTTTTAAAAATGGATATGACTTAATAAACGAAACCATCAGCCAGATACTTGGCGAAGATGTGGATTCGGAGTTGCACAAGACAATCAATGAAATCGTGCTTAGACACGAACCGATTATCGATACCCACGACTTAAATATTCATAGCTATGGACCCCATAATAAGTATGGCACAATAGATGTAGTAGTTCCAAATACAACGAATTTAGAAGATGTGTACTATATATTTAGTGAGATAGAGCATCATATTATGGATGAACTTGGGGTTTATCTAACCATTAGAATGGACATTGAACAAAAAACCAAAAAGGGAGATAGGAAACTTATCGACTTAATGAAAGAGTATGCAAAGGAACATGAATATATAAAATCCTTCCATGATGCAAAGGTACTGGAAATTTACGGTGAGAAACATGTTGCCGTTCATATGGTGGTAAATGGAGAAACAATAAAGACCAACGTGGACGAAGAAAGGGAAATTACTGAGTTAAAGGATTTTCTCTGCACCTATTTTCCAGATTGTGCAATTGACATTACAATAGACAGAAATTTTGATTAGAAAAAAATTTTAGCCACCCGACGGGTGGCTTTTATAATCTTCTATTAAACTCCAAAACTTAAGAAAAATCGTGTTATTAGTGCTGGTGTTATGGTGGTTTCAATAATTCCTGCCACTACCATTAAAGGTATGCACACTAAAAATAGTACTTTTAGAACATTTATCACCTCAGTACCCAGGTTTAGCTCGGGATCTTTTCTTAAAATCTTTTGTGATAATACAGTGGAGAGCCAAATACCAGACCCTATTGCTAGGAATATTGAAGGTAGTTCAAAAATGCCATGGGGCAAAATTCCAAGTACAAACATTGCAATGTGGTGCGTAATATTAGTACCTGCGATGGCTACCATAATTACAGAAATAATTGCTGCATTTATGGGAATTAGCAAAGCAGAAAGTTTTAAAAATGGTATTACTCCCAACGCCACTGCCATAAAACATACGCGTATATTATTTATTATCAGTCCAACCGTACTTATTCCACCGTCTTCAGTTATGAAACCTGAGAAATTTTCCATTGCACTGGCTACCGCTTCATCTATTATTTCTCTTTGAGTGGTGTAAAAATATGCTCCAATTATTGAAAATAAGATAGTCAAAATTAAAAATGCTATACCTACTTTCTTAGCTATTCTTAAAATATCCTCTGTTATTAATTTTGGTTTTTTAATCTCTTCAAAACTATTGTATTCCATAAAAATATCCTCCTTTATTGTACATATAGCTTATACCCCATTATTGTATAATACAAAGTAAAATATTTTTCACAATGCCAATATATTGATATTTTCAAACGTAACATCTTTAGTATAATAATATCATTATTAAATGTAAAAATTATTGTATCAGGGGGAGAATATGAAGCATAAACTAATTTTTATAATTTTTATTGTATTATTGTTAGCTGCAATGATTCCATTTAGTTTTACGCTTTCGCCTGAACCTTATGTTTTCGGTTGGTTACCATTTCCACTTCTTTATTGGTGGATACATATGCTTTTAAACTTGGTATTTGTACTTTGGGTAGCTCGAGAATTTGTAAAACGTGAAGGGGAAGATGAATCATATGGATACTGGATTTATTAGTTTAATTATTATTGTGGTGTATTTAGCATCCATGTTGGGTATAACCGTCTGGAATCCCAATAGACAAAAATCATCCGATGCTGCAGGTTTCTTTTTAGCAAATAGGGGAGTTAGTTCTGTATTACTACCCCTAACGATGATTGCTGCCATGCAAAGTACATTTGCGTTTTTAGGTGCGCCAGGTATGTATTACACCCATGGTATAAATTATATCGTAATTGTGTTAAGCCAGGTTTGGGTCGCACTGATGGTAATTTATTTTGGAAACAAAATTAGATTGCTGGCTAAGAAGTATAATTATATGTCCATAGGAGATTACTTTATGGATAGATATGATTCTTCGTATATAAAAATATTAGCTTCTGTAATATCGGTACTTATGACCATGGTATTTCTTGCCATGCAATACGTTGGAAATGCAAGAGCCTTGGCAGTGGTGTCTGGAAATGTAGTCAGCTATGAAATCGCGCTCTTAGTATCAGTCATATTTTCTCTGTTATATGTAATTATAGGTGGTGCAGGTGGAATGGTGCTAATAGATGCAATCCAAGCTGTAGTTCTTATGATAGGCATAGTTATAGCTATTATCCCGCCCAGGGCAAAGGGACTTTATACGACTAACTATTGGATAATGCAATTTATTGTGCTGCCCTTTGGAATTTGGTTTTGTCCGCACATTTGGACCAGATCACTTATGGCGAAGGATGCAAATGCATTGGCAAAATCTGCAATAAGCATACCCGTATCACAAATACTTATATTTGGATTTTCTACTTTGTTTATTGGTATAGCAGGTCATCAACTGCTTACGAATGTGGAAGCAGCAGATACTGTGTTGCCACTTATGATGGTGCAATATTCCAACTGGCTGGTAGCTGCATTGGTTATGGCTGCTGCAATCTCTGCAGGCATGTCCACGATTAACTCCATGCTGTTGGTGAGCTCGCAAATAGTGTCACAGGATATAATTTTGTTCGGGAAGAAAAACGCCATATCCAACGAAAAGAATATGATACTATCTAGAATAGTAGTACTGATTTTAGCGGTAGTGGGTGCGGTGATTGCCTTAAAGCCACCACAAGCACTTGTGCAAGTTGTACAAGACGTTGCCTATACTGGCTTGGCGCAGTTGGCACCAGGATTTATTCTAGGACTATAATGGAAACATGCCAAAAAGAAGGCGTAATGGCTGGAAGGACCTTGGGAATAGTGATTTTGTTTGCCTTTAGAATTATGCAAATAAGCCCAATGGGAATCCCAAGATTTATGTGGGCGTTCTTTATAAACTTAATCGTCATAGTTGTAATTTCATTATCACTTAAGAATAAACAGGACTTACGTGTGGAAGAAAAGTTTTTTTAATTAATATGAAGGAGCGAGGTTTATACTTCGCTCTTTTTTAGATTTTTAATATTCTCCGTAGGCAGGCTACTCACTGGACTTCAGGAAAATAATTTAAGAAAAACACATAAAATTATAATAAGTTTATCTTGTAAGGAGGTTGTACCTATGGTAAACTTACTGAAATAGTTTAAGGGTGAGGGGTAATTAGATATTAATTCTAATATTTATTTTTTCCTAACATTGAAAATTCTTTCCGTTCATCGGAAATGAATTGCTTAAAACTAAATTAGTTTGTACAATTCTTAAGAATTTATCTACAGTCGATATTTGTTGGATAAATAAACATTATCAAGGCTCAAAATTGAATAGGGGGTATTAAATGAGTTGGGAACATGTCATAAAGAACGGAACGATAGTAACGGGCAGCGAGGAATACAAGGGCAATATTTACATAAAGGATGGAAAAATTGCTGCCATAACATCATTTGATTTGGATGGTGATGCTATTGAAGTGACGGATGCGACAGGTCTTTTTGTGCTGCCAGGATTAATGGACACGCACGTGCATTCTAGAGATGGAGGAGCGCCTGAGAAGGAAGACTTTTTCCATTCTACACAAGCTGCAGCAGCAGGAGGCTTAACGACCATATTCGAAATGCCAAATGCGATACCTGCGACCACAAACGTAAAAAATATCGAATCTCAAATTAAAAACCTCACACCAAAAGCTCACGTGGACTATGCCATGTGGGGACTTTGTGTTGGAGATTTAAATGCAGAGGATTTAATTCCACTCAGGGATGCGGGTGTAATAGGATTTAAATTTTTCTGGGGATATGCCATAAACAAAGACACTTTCGGATTGATTTATAATTACGACCCATCAGATAAAAACGTGATTCCGCCTTTTAGGGACGGTGAAGTCTATAAGATATTTGAAAATGTAGCTAAGACTGGAAAGTTGATTTCCATACACGCTGAAAATGCAGATTTGATGGAAACTTTAACGGATAGGGTTAAGGGGGAAGGAGATTTCACCTACGAAGGACTATTGAGAGCTAGACCAAATCTAGCGGAGGAAACGGTGGTTCAAACGGCAATTTCCTTTGCAAAAAACACAGGAGCTAGATTGCACATACTCCATGCCAGCACGAAGGAAGCAGTGGAATTAGTAAGAGGAGCACAAGAGAAGGGATATCCAGTAACTGTAGAAACCTGTCCACACTTTTTACTACTAACAAATGAAGACTATGATAAAATCGGTCCAGTGATGAAAACTTATCCTCCGATTAAATATAAGGCAGATTTGGAAAAGCTTTGGGAAGGAATTAAGGATAAGACCATCGCAGCGGTATGTTCAGACCATGCGCCTCACACGGCAGCCCAAAAGGACGGAGCGCTGTGGGACATTCCAGCGGGGATGTGCGGTGTTGAAACTTTAGCGCCACTAATGATAGGCAGCGTGAATAAAGGCTTACTTAGCTTAAATGAAGTTGTTTCACTACTATCTGAAAATCCAGCAAAGCTCTATGGAATATATCCACAAAAGGGTTCGCTACAAGTGGGAACCGATGCGGATATCACCATTGTGGATATGAACAAGGAATATGTAATAGACAAGAATAAGTTACACAGCGTAAGCAAAATTACTCCATTCGATGGATATAAGATAAAGGGAATGCCAGTAGCTACGATAGTTCGTGGGAAAACTATCATGAAGGATGGAGAAATAGTAAGCGAACCTTTCGGACAATTTATAAAACCAAATAACTAAATATTGTTTAGGGGAGGAGAAAATGAAGAGAGAAATCTCAGTAGTGGTCACTGGAGATAGCTTCATAACCTGTAGACTGCCTGAGCCAAAGGATGAGGATTTCCAAAAACTGAGTGAGCTTGTAAAAGAAAATGACGTAAGATTTACAAACCTTGAGGTAACTGTACACAACTTTGAAGGTGAACCATCAGCATTTAGTGGTGGCACGTGGGCTGTTGCAAGTCCTGGGGTATTGAACGATATAGAAGATTATGGATTTAATCTACTAAATATCGCAAATAATCACACCTTGGATTATTCATATAAGGGTTTAGAAGCTACGGAAAAATATCTGCGCCAATATGATTTCGTCTATGGAGGGGCAGGGGAAAATATGGCCAGGGCATCAGACCCTAAATATCTAGATACGCCATCAGGGCGAATAGGATTTATTGCTGCAACTACAACTTTCCATGAATCATGGATTGCTGGAGAGCAACGAAGGGACATGATGGGCAGACCTGGAGTTAACCCCTTAAGGCATAACGCGGTTCACGTAGTTTCAAAAGAAAAGATAGAAATGCTTAAACAAATTGCAGCAACTACGGACATAAACGCCATGAACAATTTAAACTACAAGGAAGGCTTCGAAGTCGAGCCACCTGAAAATATGTATAAATTTGGCAAATATATGTTCCAAGAAGGCGAAGAAGAAGGACTAATAACCACTCCCAACAAGAAGGACATGGAAAGAATTATTAAATCCATAAAAAATGCCAAGAGCCAAGCAGATGAAGTTATTGTAAGCATACATTGTCACGAGATGAAGGGTGAAGACAAAAGTGTACCTGCTGACTTTTTAATAGAATTTGCGAGGGCTTGTATAGATAATGGGGCGA
>CAYUJY010000035.1:10758-13397 GCA_964445145.1 uncultured Peptoniphilaceae bacterium
GGACCTCACATTCTAAGGGGAATTGAAATCTACAAGGACAGACCAATTTTCTACAGCATAGGAAATTTCATATTCCAAACAGATTTGGTATCGAATTTACCAGCGGACTTTTATGAAAAATATGGACTAGATGGAAATGCCAATGTAGCAGAAGCTTTCAACAAGAGAAGCAACGATGGTAAGAAGGGACTTTATGCAAACCCACTAGTTTGGGAATCGGTGGTGGCAACCTTTAAAGTAAAGGATGGAAAGCTGAGCGAACTACTTCTATATCCCATTACAATGGGGTTTGATGTACCTAGATACAATAGGGGTTGGCCAAAGCTTAGCGGCGATGTAGGAGTACTGAAAAAATTGTCTAAACTGAGCGAAAAGTTCGGTACAAATATAGAGATATCTGGTAAAATAGGCAAGGTTAGTTTATAGCTAAAAAAAATAGAGGAAGGTGCATTATGAAATTCAGAAAGAAATTGTATTTGGGTTTGGCGTTGGTGATGATACTAGCAACTGTTTTGACAGCTTGTGGCGGAGGAAATACTACTACAACTACGACGACCACAGAGCCTGCTAAACCAGCAGAAACGACTGTTGCAGACGGAGATCAAATAGTAATAAAGTTCAGTCACAACCAACCGACAGCGAGCCCTGAGCATGCAGGTGCTTTAAAGTTCCAAGAAGTAGTTGAAGAAAAAGGTAACGGAAAAATTAAAGTTGAGCTATATCCTGCAGGACAAATGGGAAGCTTAAGGGAACAAGTTGAAGCTACACAAATCGGAACTATAAATATCAGTATGCAACCGAGTGCTGTAATATCACCTTTTGCCGATGACATAAAGATATGTGACCTACCATACTTATGGCCAGCTGACAGAGAAGCTACATACGATGTACTAGATGGACCACTGGGAAGAGAGCTACTAGACAGATTAGAGCCAGCTGGATTCCATGGTTTAGGATATTGGTTCGGTGGATACAAGTTATTCACAACTAAAAACACTGAAATACACAAGCCTAGCGATTTTGCTGGACTGAAAATAAGAGTAATGGAAGCTCCAATACTAATATCACAATATAAGGCGTGGGATGCAAATCCAATTGCACTACCTTATGCAGAGCTTTACAACGGCTTGCAACAAGGCATAGTAGACGGACAAGAAAACCCACTACAAACTATTTATTTAAATAACTATCAAGAGGTACAAAAAGAGATTATCCAAAGTTACCACGGGGCCATGATGTATATCATGATAGCAAATAAGGGATGGTTTGATGGGCTAGCACCTGATATTCAAGAAATAATCGAAGAAGCAGAAGTTGCAGGAAGAGAAGAAGCTCGTACTGTACTAACTGAAACAGAAGATGACTATAGGGAAAAAATTAAAGCTACTGGCGTGAATTTCTACGAATTAACACCTGAGGAAATAGCTGAATTTACAAAAATATCTAGAGTTGTTCACGAAGAACATGCAAACAGCCCATGGCAAAAAGAATACCTAGAAAGATTGTATAAAGCAATCGACGAAGCCGTAAAGAAATAAAAGTAAAATTTGTTTGTTCAAAAAATAAGGTATGCGCAATTTGTGCATACCTTAATCTTAAATTAGTACCGAGGAGAATTTTATGAGAAAATTTCTAAATATAATAACAAAGATTGAAGAAAATATTTGTGCAATTGGCCTTTTATCCACCATTACACTCGTGTTTGCCAATGTAGTTTTAAGGTACGTATTTCGAAGCAGCTCCTCTTGGATAGAGGAAGCAGTTAGATACATTACCATATGGTTTACATTTATAGGTGCAGCAATATGCTTTAAAAAAGGAACCCATATGGGAATAGACTTAATTTTGACATTGACAAAGGGCCCAGTTAAGAAGGGTATTGAGATTTTCGGGATTTTAGCTTCCATAATATTTATGGTATTTCTCTTGAAGTATGGAATAGATTTGGTGATTTTTACAGCTAATTCTGGACAAATCACACCGGGACTTATGATACCACTTTATGGGATATATGTAGGCATACCTCTAGGCGCATTCTTGTCTTTAATTGAATTATTGTATCTTCTATATACAAAAATTAGGGGCGAAGAACAGGAAGCTTTAATAAAATAAGGAAGTGAAATAGATGATAACGGCATTATTAATAGGTATGTTAGTGCTCCTTTTGAGCGGAACTTCCATATACGTATCCCTAGGTTTGGCGTCCTTTGTATCCCTACAATTTTTCAGTGACGTACAACCGATGATACTTATCCAAAAGTTTTTTGGTGGTATAGATAAATTTGCATTGATGTCATTACCATTTTTTATCCTATCAGCAAACTTGATGGATAAGGGTGGACTATCTAGCAGAATTTTAAAACTATCTAGGGCATTGGTAGGTCATATTTCAGGCGGTGTTGGACTTACTACACAGGTTGCTTGTATGTTCTTCGGGGCCCTTTCTGGATCGGCTCCAGCAACGGTTGTAGCCATAGGAAAGACAATGTATCCTGCCCTTGTGGAATCTGGATATAGTCCTAGTTACGCATCAGGATTGTTGGCGCAAGCTGGAGCAATCGCCCTAATAATTCCTCCAAGTATAACCATGATAATATTTGGTGCTACTACGGGGGTATCGGCAGGAAAGTTATTTATGG
>CAYUJY010000036.1:0-13233 GCA_964445145.1 uncultured Peptoniphilaceae bacterium
ATGGATACGGAAATTATTACAGAACCGTTGGATTTTATAAGTATAGATGTATCTTTTATTTCCCTAACATTGATTTTACCCAAAGCATTTGAAACGTTGAAAGAAGACGGACAAATAGTTGCTCTTATCAAACCCCAGTTCGAAGCAGGTAAGGATCAAGTAGGTAAAAAAGGCATCGTAAGAAATAGAGATATTCATACAGAAGTAATAGACAAAATAAAAGATTTTGTTAAAATGTATGAATTTCAGATTGTTGATTTGACATTTTCTCCTATCACAGGTACAACTGGAAATATTGAATATCTAGCATTAATAACGAAAAAAAAATCAGATGAAGAGATAAATACACAAAATGTAGTTGATGAGGCATTTACTCATTTAAGGTGATATATGTTACTTGAAGTTAATATTAAAAATTTTGCTTTGATTAAGCAATTGAATATTAAATTTAATAATGGATTAAACGTGCTTATGGGGGAAACTGGTGCAGGTAAATCAAATATAATTGATGCACTTGGAGTTCTCATGGGTGGTAGAGCAAGTAAGGATTCAATAAACAATGACTCCGAAAGTGCTCATATTTATGCTGCTTTTAATGTGGAAAATAATGACATAATCAAGAATATATTATCTAAAGAGGGAATAATTATTGAAGATGAGCCACTTATAATATCTAGGGATATCAGTAGGAAATCCAGCTCCATATCAAAAATTAATGGGAATATGGTACCTATTTCACTATTGAAAATAATATCCGCACATCTAATTGATATTTACGGTCAGTTCGACAACAATTTAATCTTATCAAGGATAGAACAAAGAAAATTTATCGATAGATTGGGGTCCCAGGACTACAAAAAATTACTACACGCCTACGAGGAACAATATAAAGTATATCAAGATAAGGTTGCTGAATTAACCACCTTAACAAAATCACCTGAAGACATCGCTAGACATATGGATATATTAAAGTTTCAAATTGAGGAAATAGAAAAATCTAAAGTATTGGAATTGGATGAAGAAACAATAGAATCGAGACTACTTGTCTTAGAAAATATGCAAATGCTTGTAGATGCTACTGAGGAAGTTGATCAGTATCTAGATGGCGAAGGGGATTTGAGCATATTAAATGCGCTGAGTAAAATTACATCACTTTCATCGAAGATCACCAATGTGGATTTGGAATTTTCAAATCTCGACGAGAGATTAAAACAAGTGTATATAGATTTAAAAGATATTAGGTTTGAAGTCTCAAATTATTTAAATTCATTATCCTATGACGGAGAAGAATTGTACAAATTAGACAAGCAAAGGGGCGATATTTTTTCGATGAAACGAAAGTACGGAAAGGATATTGCTGATATATTGAATTTCTACGAGAAATCAAAATTCGATTTACAAGAATTACAAAATTACGAAACTAGTATTTCCATTTTGAAACAAGAAATTGAATTCCTAAAAACCAATTTATACGATCAAGCTTTGTTAATCTCAAAAGGAAGAAATGAAATTGTCGAGATTTTGGAAAAGGATTTGAGTAATGAATTTATAGAATTAGAAATGAATGATACCACTTTTAAAGTAGATATTAATGAACAGGAAATGAGCCAATCTGGCATTGATGATATAGCATTTATGATAAGTTTTAATAGAAATCAACCATTAAAAGAATTCTCCACAGTGGCTTCAGGTGGTGAAATTAGTAGGTTTATGCTAGCGATTAAATCAATTGAAGCCAATTATGATATGACACCTACTATAATTTTTGATGAAATTGACACCGGAATTAGTGGAAATGCTGGCAAAGTTGTGGCTAAGAAGTTGAAAAAGTTATCTGAATTACATCAACTTATCTCAATATCGCATTTACCACAAATTATTTCACGCGCAGACTACCAATATCTTGTGTATAAAGATGAGAGTGATTTAGGCATTGAGTCACACATTAAGTTATTGAATCACAATGAAAGAATTATCCAGTTAGCCATGGTAATAGAAGGCAATGATTACAGTGCAAATACGCTTGAAACAGCTAAAAATATGATTGAAGATGGGAGATAACTTACAACTATGATTTATGATGAAATGACTATAAAATCAGAAAAAATATATGAAGGCAAAATTGTTACATTAAGGGTGGACACCATAGAATTGCCTGATCAAAAATACTCTAAACGAGAGATAGTTGAACATAATGGCGGTGTAGGTGTAATCGCTTTAGATAGTGAAAATAAGATAATACTCGTAAAACAGTATCGAAAAGCTGCATCAAAGGCTCTATTAGAAATTCCAGCCGGAAAGCTAGAAATAAATGAAGAACCGCGTGAAACAGCTATTAGGGAATTAGAAGAAGAGACTGGATATAAAGCAGAATCTATGAAGTATCTTATGGAATTTTATCCCACACCAGGCTATTGCACAGAAAAGATTTTTATTTTTGAGGCAGATAAATTAGTCGCAGGAGAACAAAATTTAGATCAAAATGAGTATGTAGATGTTTATTCTTTTAGCTTGGATGATGCTTTTGCTATGGTTGAAAGAGGCGAAATTATTGATGCCAAGACCATCATAGCTATATACCATTTAAAGAATAAGGGTGTATAATATGCAATTTTCCATAGATACAATCTTGTACGCTGTTGCCTTTATAATCGCAGTGGTAGTTCATGAGTATGCACATGGTTATTCTGCATACAAGCTGGGCGATAATACTGCAAAAATCATGGGTAGACTCACACTCAATCCTTTAAAACACATAGACCCCATTGGATTGGTATCAATGGTAGTTTTTAGAGTAGGTTGGGCTAAGGGTGTTCCAGTTAATCCAATGAATTTTAAAAATCGTAAAATGGATATGTTGATAGTAGCTAGTGCAGGGATAGTAACCAATATAGTATTGGCAGTCATCTCCTCTTTAGCACTAAAGGTTTTGCCAATTTACAATGAAACATTTAATTTATTTTTATTGTATTTAGTGTTTTCTAATTTAATGCTTGGGATTTTTAACTTACTACCATTCCCGCCATTGGATGGTTCAAAAATAGTTTTTTCATTGCTACCTGAAAAGTATGAACGCTTCTTGTATCAATATGAAAGGTATTTTTATATTATTTTAGTTACATTAATTTTTACAGGTACTGTGAGCAAAATCATTAATCCCATTCTATGGGCAATCGTAGGAGTTCTTCTATAGTGGAAAATAATATTTATAAACTTGAATTAGATAATGTTTATGAAGGACCAATGGACTTATTAATTTCACTAATACGCAAGGAAAAAGTAGATATTTTTGATATTCCGATATTGAAAATTACTGAACAGTTTTTATCATACATTCAAAGTATAAGTTTTGCCAATGTTGGAATGGCTCTAGACTTTACTAATATGGCTTCTACATTACTCGAGATAAAGAGTAAAATGCTACTGCCAAGTGAAGTTGAAGAGGACATTGTTGACCCGAGATTAGATTTAGTAAATAGACTGATTGAATACAATCACTTTAAAGATGTATCTAAGGCACTTAATGAATATTATGAAATTGGAGATAAGAGGATTTTAAAGAAAACTGAGGATTTGACCTTTTTGTCAACTGAGGAATTCGACTATATAGACAGTAATATTGACTCACTAACAAAAATACTATTGAAAATATTAAATAGACAAGTTAAAGATGTCGATGATATTCCAATTGAACTCCCAAAAGAAGTGTACACATTGGAAAAAAGTTTGAAAATAATTAGACAAAAACTCCACAATCATAAGATTGTATCTTTTTCTTCACTATTTAGCCCAAAATCTACAAAAAGCGAAATAATCTCTTTTTTTCTTGCCATGTTAGAGCTTACAAAGTTAAATGAAATAGTGCTTAGACAAAATAATGACATTGGAAATGAAGATATTATTATAAACAGGAGATAAATGAATACAAAAATTAAGTCAATCATCGAATCGCTACTATTTGTAGCTGGAAACCCAATTTCAATAGAAGAAATTTCAGAATTCACATCATTGGATAAGGTTATTGTAGTTGACATATTAGATAGTTTAAAGGAAGAAAAATACAATGATGAGTCTGGTATAGTTCTCATAGTTAATGACAGTGAAGCTTGTTTTGTTACAAATGAAGATAATTATGACTATATTTCAAAATTTATGAATTATGATAAGAGAAAGAGTCTTACTAATGCGGCAAGTGAAGTTCTTTCAATCATTGCTTACAAGCAACCTGTTACAAAGTCTGAAATAGACGAAATTAGAGGCGTAAAATCGGACCATATACTTAGTAAATTGGTAAATGAAGGATTTATTTATGTTTCGGGGCAATTAGAATCCCCAGGAAAACCAAATTTATACAATACTACGAATAAATTTCTACTAAAATTTAACTTAGAGAGTTTAGAAGAATTACCAATTATAGAAAAAGAGGAAATATAATGAGATTACAAAAATACATGGCTCATTCAGGCGTTGCATCAAGAAGAAAATCAGAAGAAATAATAGCTGAGGGAAGGGTCACAATTAATGGAAAAACAATTATAGATCCAGCATATGATGTCCAGCCTAATGATAGAGTAAAAGTAGATGGAAGAAATATTAATGTATCAAGAAATCATAAATACATTATGTTAAATAAACCAGTTGGTATTGTTTCTACATCCCAAGATGAAAAGGATAGGACAAACGTGGTTGATTTAATAGGCAGTAATGAGAGACTCTACCCAATTGGAAGACTTGATATTGATACATCTGGTCTAATATTACTCACTAACGACGGGGAATTGACTAATATTATGACTCATCCTAAATATCGACTAGAAAAAAAATATATAGTTACAGTTATGGGTACTCCCAATGCTAAGGCTCTTTCATTGTTAAGAAATGGAGTATTTATCGATGGTAGAAAAACTGCTAAGGCCAAAATTAAAATCATTAAAAACTATGAACAAGACAGTATATTAGAAGTTACAATTTCAGAAGGCAGAAATAGACAAATTCGAAAAATGATGGAGGAAGTCGGCCATCCTGTAAAAAACCTTAGAAGAATTGAGATTGGTGAAATAAAAATAGGAGGTCTGCTGCCTGGAGAATTCCGAGAACTTGATGATGAAGAAATGGAATTTATTAACAAAATTAGAAATGGAAAATAAACAAAAGTATAAAAATGTCCACACAATAATCGATGACATTATTGAACAAAATGTTAGATGTGGAGATGTTGTTGTAGACTCTACAATAGGTAATGGTAATGATGCATTAAAATTACTAAAAATGATAGGCGAAAGCGGAATATTATACGGTTTTGATATTCAAGACATTGCAATAGAAAATACTAGAAAATTGCTTTATGAACATAGCAGTTCCTTAATGAATGTAAAATTGATTAAAGACTCCCACGAGCACGTGGACAAGTATGTTACTGATCCTGTAGATTTTATTATTATGAACCTTGGATATTTACCTAAAGGCGATAAGACCATCATAACAAAACCTAAAAGTACAATACTATTTCTAGAAAAGGCAATAAATCTAATAAAAGTTGGTGGTTTAATCGTTATTGCAGTATATATAGGGTTTGATGAAGGACTAAATGAGACCAAGGAAGTTGAAAAATATTTAGCTAAATTGAATCAAAAATTATTCAATGTCTTAAAGATGCAACTGATAAACCAGATAAATTCACCGCCTTATATTATTATAATTGAGAGGATTTAACATGGATAATGTATTAATTTTAATTGATGAATGTTACGATAGTTTCAGTAAAATGCATAAAAAGTTTGCTGATTATATTTTAGAAAATTATGAAAAGGCTATTTTAATGTCCATGAATAAAATATCTCAAGAAAGCGGTGTAAGTGAAGCAACAATTATTAGATTCACATATAAGTTGGGTTTTGATGGATATAAGGACTTTCAAAAATCCTTAATTAATTCGACGAAATATAGCTTAACAACCTTGCAAAGATTTACTACTATGAGTGAATTATCAAATGCAGATTTAATTAACTCATCATTCCACAGGGATGTGACTGATATTAACAACACTTTTCTTTCATTAAAACCTGAGGTTTTAAACAAAGCAGTTGATTTGATTGAAAAAAGTAAAACAATTTATATATTAGGACTTAGAACTTCAACAATTTTATCAAACTACCTTGCATATTACATGCGCTTATTATGTTTCAATGTGATTTTGGTTGAAAGCACGCAAATGGAGCCCTTTGAACAGCTGATGAACATTACGGAAGATGATACTTTAATTGCAATTACTTTTCCTAGGTATTCAAGAAAAACTATTGAAACAATAAAATTGATTCGGGATAAGAATTGTAAGATTATTAGCATAACAGATTCTGATACTTCTCCTTTAAACAGATATTCAGATGTTTCTTTAATCGCATATACAAGTATGACATCATTTATTGATTCACTGGTATCGCCATTATCTCTGGTAAATACTTTTCTTTTAGCTTTGAGTAATATAAACAGTAAAGACGTCAAATCAACCTTCGCAAAATTAGAAGAATTATGGGAAAAACAGGATACATATGAAAAAATATAAAATTATAATTATAGGTGCAGGTCCTGCAGGAATGATGGCAGCATATGCAGCAAAGCAACATACAGATAGTATATTAATAATAGAAAAAAATGAGAAAACCGGAAAAAAACTTTATATTACTGGAAAAGGAAGATGTAATATCACCTCCAGCGTTGATATAAGTGAATATTTTGAAAATATAACCAGCAATCCCAACTTTATGTATTCAAGTTTATATGGCTTCACGAACTTAGATCTTATGGACTTTTTTAATAAACAAAATCTAAGTTTGAAAGAGGAGAGGGGAAATAGAATTTTTCCAGAGTCAGATAAGTCCAGCGATGTAATCAATGCTCTGAATAAGGCGAATAAAGGAATCGAAATAAGTTTAAACACAACTGTAAAAGACGTAAATGCAAGTAAAGAAGGTTTTATTGTTACATGTTCTAATGGAACTTATTTGACAGAAAAACTTATCGTGGCAACCGGAGGTCTTAGTTATCCCACTACTGGAAGTACAGGCGATGGATATAGGTTTGCTAAAACATTTAACCATTCAATAGTAACACCGAAGCCTAGTTTATGTCCATTAACAACTAATGATATAAACTTAGAATTAGTCAGTGGTATTACTGTAAAGAATGCAAAAATTAGTGTATTTATTGAAGGCAAAAAGAAAAAAGAAGAGTTCGGCGACTTTTTATTTACGCACAGGGGGATTTCAGGGCCCATAATATTGACATTAAGTGATTTTATCACAGAGTACGACCCTAAAAAAGTGGAAATGTATTGCAATTTTAAACCTGCGATACCAGAAAAAGAATTGGATGAACGGCTATTAATTGATATATCAACGAATCCTAAAAAAGATTTGCTATCGTTATTAAGTGGATATTTCCCAAAAAATTTAGCTCAATTTTTATTACTGAATAATGACCTTGATGAGAAAATGAAAGTACATGAAATCAACAAAGAGATAAGACAAAAAATAAAATCTTTGATAACCAATTATAAATTCAAATATAAATCAGTTGATGATATAAAATATGCCATAATAACTAAGGGCGGAATAGATGTAAAAGAGATAAACCCACAATCTATGGAGTCAAATATAGTAAAAAATCTATTTTTTTGTGGTGAAGTGATAGATGTAAATGCTTACACTGGTGGATTTAATTTACAAATAGCATTTTCTACAGGTTATTTAGCTGGAAAATCCGCTGGTGAGAAGGAGATATAAATGAAAAAAACACTACAAGTAGCAATAGATGGACCTTCAGGTGCAGGAAAAAGTACCGTTGCGAAGGGAATTTCGAAAAAGATGCAGTTAGAATACGTTGATACTGGAGCAATGTATAGAGCACTAGCTTATAAATTTATTAAAAACAATTATGAAAACTATAATGATACAGAAGATCTATTAAGCATATTAAATAATACTAATATCGATTTCTCAAATGGAAGGTTATTTCTAGATGGCGACGATATTTCAGAATTGATAAGAGAAGAAAAAATTGGTATGTTGGCATCCAAAATATCTGCTATCCAAGAAATACGAGAGTATATGGTAAATTTACAACGACGAATTGCGAGTAACCATGATGTAATTATGGATGGAAGGGACGTAGGCACCGTTATACTGAAAGATTCAGATTTCAAATACTATTTAACTGCAACACTTGATGAAAGAACCAAAAGAAGATATTTGCAGTTAAAGGAATCTGGGCAATTTGTTGAATATGCAGACGTGATGGAGATGCTACAAAAAAGAGATTATGATGATATGAATAGAATCCATTCCCCTTTGATGAAAGCTTTAAATTCTGTAGAGGTGGATTGTACTAGTCTAACTGAAGAAGAAACTATAGACTTAATTATTGAGAATATAAGGGAGAGATTAGATGTTTTATAGTATCATCAGAATTATTGCAAAGGGACTGTTTATAATATTTAATAAGTTCGAAGTAATCGGCGAGTTTACACAAGAAGAAAATGAGAGGGTTGTACTTTGCTCTAACCATGCAAGTTTAATGGATCCTGTAATAATAGCAATCGCCGTAAAGCCAAAAATTCATTTTATGGGGAAAAAAGAATTATTTGAAAATCCCGTCTTGAGTTTTATTTTCAGAGCACTAAACGCTTTTCCTATAAATAGACAGGAATCTGATATAAATTCTCTTAAAACAGCAATAAAAAAAGTTAAAGATAATGATGTACTTGGAATATTTATTGAGGGTACGAGGGTAAAGGAATACGATCCACAAAATGCAAAATCAGGACCAATTTTAATTGCAAAGATGGCCAATGCAAAAATTTTACCCTTATTAATAGAAAGCGATTATAAGATATTTGGCACTACAAAAGTTTATATTAGGGAAAAGTATGAACTTCCAGTATTTGATAGGTCAGATAAAACAGTAGACAATTACCAAGTTACAGCTGAGGCTGTGTTAGACAAAATATATAATGGGTGATAGAAATTAAGATTACATTAGCCAAGCATATGGGGTTTTGTTATGGAGTTAAAAGAGCTGTGGAAATAACAGAAGACATTTTAAAAAAGAATCAAGGTGCTTATATCAACGGTATGCTCATTCATAACAGCGATGAAATGGGACGTTTAAGCGAACTAGGACTGGAAGTACACGATGGTAAATCTAAGGATAAAAGTCAAATGATTCTTAGGTCCCATGGGACAGAAAAATCAATTAAGGAAAATTATTCAGAAATTTATGATGTTGTCGATACGGTTTGTCCCTATGTAAAAACAGTTCAAAATTATGCAAAGAAATATAAAGATAAGTGCTTAATAATCTTCGGAGATGTAAATCATCCGGAAGTAAAAAGTATTAATAGCTATTCAGATTATTCAGCAATTGTTGTCAATAATCCAGATGAAATTTCAGAAAATGAAAATAGGATTGGGGATAAAGATGTAGTGATAGTGCAACAAACTACATTTAAGCGTGATGTTGCACGTGAGATGTTAAATGTACTAGACGCGATGCAAATAGATTATAAATACATCGATACTATATGCAATGCAACCAAAGATAGAGTTGATGCTACAATAGAATTAGCAAAAAGTGTAGATTGTATGATTATTTTAGGAGATTCTGCCAGTTCTAATTGTACAAAACTCTATGAATATGCTAAAATGTACTGTGAGAAAGTTTTTTTTATAAAAAGTATCGAAGAAATGGAAATTTCTCAGATTTTAGTATATAATAATATAGGAATATCAGCAGGTGCATCTACACCTGATTGGATAATTAAGGAGGCTATTGATAAGATGGAAAATTTAGACAAAAATGAAATGATGGAAGCTATAGAAAGCTCCTTCACAAAGATCAAGAGAGGTGATATTCTTAAAGGTACGGTTCTTTATGTGAGTGATTCAGAGATTTCTGTAAATATTAATTATAGAACTGACGGGATCATTAATAGAGATGAAGTATCGCAAGACCCTAACGAAAAACCATCTGACTTGTTTAAAGCAGGGGACGAAATTGATGTTTATGTTCTTAAGATGGATGATGGACAAGGCAATGTAGTATTATCACACAAGAGAGTACAAAATCTTAAGTACTGGGATGTAATTCAAGAAAAATTCAATAACAATGAAATTGTAAACGCCCAAGTAATAGAAGTTGCGAAGGGTGGCTTGAAGTGTGAAGTAGATGGAATATCTGCATTTATGCCAGCATCACAAGTATCAGTTACTTACAAAAAAGATCTTTCCCAATATGTAGACAAGGAATTAGCTTCAAGAATTATTGATTTTAGTAAAGAAAAAAGAAGGATTATTCTATCCAGAAAAGTTGTTGAAAAAGAAGAACTGGATGAAGTTAAAGAGAGAGTTTATTCTTCAATTCAAGTTGGAGACGTCATTGAGGGTGTAGTACAAAGACTGACTAACTTTGGAGCGTTTGTTGACATCGGTGGAATAGATGGACTTATCCATATCTCAGAACTATCTTGGAATCGAGTAAAACATCCATCAGATGTTGTTGCTCCTAACCAAAAAGTAATGGTACAAGTTCTAGATGTTAATCCTGAAAAAGACAGAGTTGCGTTAGGCTTGAAACAAACAATGAAAGAG
Organism: uncultured Peptoniphilaceae bacterium; assembly: GCA_964445145.1. Classification (GTDB taxonomy): domain Bacteria; phylum Bacillota; class Clostridia; order Tissierellales; family Peptoniphilaceae; genus CAYUJY01. The sequence goes on from CAYUJY010000036.1 coordinate 10,644, forward strand.
CCATGGGATCTATTTGTTGAAGAATACATTGTTGGGGATGTTGTAGTAGGACATGTAGTTAATCTACTTGATTTTGGTGCATTTGTAAAATTACCAACAGGAGTAGATGGATTACTTCACGTTTCTCAAATTGCAAAGGAACACGTTGAAAAGCCAGGCGATAAACTGACCCTAGGAGAAGAAATCGAAGTTATTATCACTGATATTAACGAAGATGATAGAAAGGTGAGCCTTTCTATAAAAGAACTTCTAAGACAACGTGCTAAACAAGAAAAAGCATACTCAGATGAGGAAACAACTGAAGAAGACCTTGAAGCAGCAGCTATAGAAGCTGGAGAAGCACCTGCAGATTTTGGTGATGACAGTGAAAGCAGTACTGTGGAAGGTGAAGTTAGTACAGCTGAAGTAAAAAAAGAAGCTGAACCTAAAGAAGAAATAGTAAAAGTAGAACCACCTACTTTTGAAATCACAATCGGAGACATGATTAAGAAAAACTAATTAGGTTAAAATATGAAGGACTAGATTGATTTCTAGTCCTTTTAAAATATAAGGGGTAAAATGTATAATAATTATTACGAAGAACAATTGAATGAAATGAACATTGCTAGTCAAAATAAGACTGGAAACAGATTAAAATATTCTCTTCAAACCTATGGCTGTCAAATGAATGAACATGATTCAGAACAAGTAAAGTTTATATTTGAAAATTGTGGCTATGAGGAAGCAGAAAAAATTGATGATGCAAATGTAATATTAGTGAATACTTGTGCAATTCGTGGAACTGCTGAGAATAAAATATTAGGTTTTTTAGGTAGTATAAAAAAATTTAAGACTAAAGAAATTGCTCCTAAAATTATCGTCTCAGGATGTTTGCCTCTTCTTGATGAAGCACAAGAAAATCTAATTAAGAAATATAAGCATATTGATATATTAATGGGAACGGCAAACTATCAAAAATTACCGGAACTATTATTTAGATCTTTGGATAGTGATAAGCTTATTATTGAAATTGGCAATCAATTTGATTTTGATAGTACGGAATTAAACTATAATAGATTGTTTAAACATAAATCCTTCGTTAACATAATGTATGGGTGCAACAACTTTTGCACTTATTGTGTTGTACCATATACAAGAGGGAGAGAAACCAGTAGAGAATCTGAAGAAATTATAATCGAAATAGAAAAATTAGTTGCTGATGGAGTAAAAGAAGTTACTTTGCTGGGACAGAACGTAAATTCATACGGAACTTCCCTTGAAGATAAAAAATCTTTTGTTGAGCTTTTAAGAGAAATTAATGAAATTAATGGACTTGAAAGAATACGATTTATGACTTCTCATCCTAAGGATATATCGGATGAGCTGATAGAATCCTATGGTAAATTAGAAAAACTGTCAAAGCACCTCCATTTACCAGTTCAATCAGGTAGTGATAATATCTTACACAGTATGAATAGACGATATACGAAAGAAAAATATTCGGAAATCATAGATAAAATTACAAAAATATCGCCTGACACAAGTCTTTCAACGGATATTATTGTTGGCTTTCCAGGTGAAACTGAAGATGATTTTGAACAAACCTTAGACTTAGTAAAAAGAGCAAGATATGACTTTATTTTTAGTTTTCTATATTCACCGAGGGAAGGTACTCCTGCTAGTGAGATGAAGCAAGTACCCCATGAGGTTAAAATGAGTCGATTCAATAGATTAGTTGAGTTATGCAATGAAATTTCACTAGAAAAGAATCAAAAATATTTAGGTCAAACAGTTGAAGTGTTGGTAGATGAAGTTTCTAAAAACAACAGTGATTATTTGAGTGGAAGGACGGATACCTTTAAACTAGTAAATTTTAAAGGTACTGATATTTTAATAGGCAATATTGTGAAAGTTAAAATTGAAAAAGTTAACACTTTTGCTCTGGAAGGAACATTAGTATGAAGGATATAGACCAAAACAGTCTAACGCCAATGATGCGTCAATATTTGTCTCTTAAATCTGAATATTCAGATTCTATTTTGCTGTTCAGATTGGGAGACTTTTATGAGATGTTTTTTGATGATGCAGAACTTGCATCTAAGGAGTTAGATATTGTTTTGACCGCACGTGGCGGAGGGATAGCAGATAAAATCCCCATGTGTGGTGTTCCTTACCATGTGGCAGATAATTATATAAATAGATTGGTAAACAAAGGTTACAAAGTTGCAATATGTGACCAGTTAGAAGACCCAAAGGAAAGTAAGGGTATTGTAAAACGTGGTGTAACAAGAGTTATTACACCAGGAACGAACTTAAATTTAGAGATTGGGCAACAAAGCAGCAATTATTTAGCATCTTTATACATAGATAAGAATGAGTATTCACTTTCTTATCTAGATTATAGTACTGGTGAATTGTATATTTTTGAAATATCAAATGTGTTATGGAAATACCAGAAAGCTGGTTTAATTCCAGAAAAAGATTGTATTCAGTTTGTTCAAGATGGAATTGATATGGTTGATGATTTTTTTGAAGCAAAAGAGTTTTGGAAAGAATCTCTTGCAGAAGGGATAAAAAATCAGCATTCAATATATGATATGTTTTATCTTGT
>CAYUJY010000037.1:0-12645 GCA_964445145.1 uncultured Peptoniphilaceae bacterium
ATGCAGTAAGCTATTGCAACATCCACGGTCTTTGGGAATCAGAAGCTGAATTAAAGTTCTAATATTAAAAAATGGTTCGGGAAATTAATCCTGAACCATTCTTGTTTTCTAAATATTACCTATTATTAATAACTTAATAGACTATCTCATTCATTTATCATAATTAAGAACCCGACATATTAGTTAAGTCATCTACAGAGCATCTTCAATTTTAAAGATGAGAATTCTCTGAGTAAAGCTAATTGAATAAAACATAACTATTAAGCAAAAAATGATCCCACCACATGAAATTCCTTCTCATCATAATATAAATCAAGCTCACCATCGTATTTCTCCAGTAGGCGTTTTGCATTATCTATTCCCATCCCGTGAAGCTCAGGATTTTCTTTTACAGTTAATAATCTGTCTCCTTTTACTTTAAGGATCCCATTGTAGCTGTTTTTTATATCTAACCGAACTAATCCCTTAATATACTTTACATGAACTTTAATCCACTTATCCTTAGCCTTAGCGGCAGCTTCTATGGCGTTATCTAATAGATTTCCCATAATCACAGCTATATCCATCCCGGATATCTTTATGTCATTAGGCATCAGTAGCTTAACTTTAATTTCTATACCCAGCTCTTTCGCCCTCTGAATTTTATAGTTTAAGATAGCATCTAACTCTACTATTCCCGATTTAGCTTCCAGCTTTTTTGTAGGGAAATTCTGCAACATTTCATTTAAGTATCCTGCAGCGTCCTCAGACTGTCCCATAAGAACCATTCCGTACAAGGGAGTAAGTTTGTTTTTCATGTCGTGCTCTATTCTTCGCACCTCTTTAAGAGTGTCATTCATCTGCATAATCTGAGATTCGACGAGCTCCTGATTATTCAGCATAGCCTGTTGAGCTGCCGTTACTCCCACCAGTTTCGTAATTCCGTTATAGATATAAAATATAAAAACATTAAATATTAATATTAACCCGAGCATCAGAATTGTATATATCCCTCCATCCCCGAATTTCACAATAATAATTCCCATTAGAATTAAACTTCCTAATTCTATTGAAATTAGAATATTGTTATAGATTTTTGGGATCTCAACCTGTTCATTAACAGAGAAATATTTTCTAATTTGTAATGCTAAAATAAATGTAATTGCTTTTATTAAAATTACAGCAGATATTGAATTAAATTCATTAGGAGTAAACATCATAAAATTCTTATTATAAAATATAAGAACAATAAGTGTCTCAACAAGTACTCCAATTGTATAAGTAGCTATGACCGCGAGAATTTTTTTTGAAAGAGAAGATTCATAAAATTTTGTTAATAATAACAACCCTATGATATTCGCTAACAATGTTATTATAGGAATATTTATACATAAAAAAGCATAGGTTATTGTAAAATAGTAAATAAGATAACCTATTGTTATATTCATTTTACTAGAATTTGATTTATTAAGAATGGCAGTCATAATAATGTATTGACTTAAAACAAAAACCAAATTAGTGAAAATATTTGAAATAATAAATATTTTAGTCATTGCTATCTCCATCTGAATTAATTAACGATTCTCGCATAGAAGATTTGTAACTTCGACTTATTGGCAATTCTATATCACCTTTCATGGTTACACTATTAGCAGAAATTTTATATAAGTATTTATAATTTATCAACATAGATTTATGAATTCGAATAAATCGTCCTCCCATAAGCTTATTCTCTATTTCATCTAATTTTCCATAAAAACTAAATATTTCTTCATCGGTTACTATTTCAACCATTCTATTGCTGCTTCTAAAATAGATAATATCAGAAATACTAACTTTCTTAATCATGTTTCCTGAAGTATATGAAAAATAATTATCGTCCATATCTGCTCTCTTTTTAGATAGTTCTAGAGCTCTTATGACCTCAGATTCTTTGAATGGCTTAGCTAAAAATAACAGCGGCTGGACATTAAACAGCTTTCTGTCATAGCTGTCAGAACCGGACATATAGACTATTTCTGTCCTTAAATCCCCTTTGTCTTCCCTTATGTACTTCCCTAAATGTACTCCACTAAGACCCGGAAATTCAATATCTAAATATATTAAATTAAATTTTTCTCCCTTATCCATTTCCCTAATTAACTCCTCACAGGAATAAAAGGAATCTAAATCTAACGGGGTTCGATACTCCTCGCTATATTTTCCCAGTATATTCTCTAAAAGGGAACAAATCTTTTTATCATCATCACAAATCGCAATTTTCATTAAACCACCTCATTTGCATAGTATCTTTTCCTAAAATTATCATAAATGCCTAAAAGTAGCAATGTTAATACAGTAGCTAAACTTAGAAATATTGAATTTAAGAAGTATACCAGATTCAATATTGAAAATATGGTGTAAAGAGTAACTACAGCAAACAAAGACATTATGACTTTAAGCTTTAACTTTTTCTTTGCTTTATCAGATAATTTTCTGTTTTTAGTATCGATAGGCGCGATAACAGCAATCAATACCACTGTTATTAAGCTTAATGAATTTAAAATAAAAAGTGGAACATGTATTTTTCTTATTAAAGTCGGAATTAATAAAAGATATGCCATCGAAATTAAAAAACACATATTTCCATTCTCTAAGTGAAATCCTCCAGCTTTGGTTCTAACTAAATTAAATGCCACAAGGAATACTAAACCTTCAATTATGGATTTATGAAATAATCCTCCTAAGACAATAAAAAATACAGAAGCAATATTTCCTAACAACAAATATACTCCATATGAAATAAGTTCTGTATCTGAGTTAGTAATGATACCTACGTTACATAAATATTTAGCAATTTTTGTAGAAAGTTCCATACTCCCTCCATAATGATAATAGCTCGGTATATAACCGAGCTACAAATTAATCTAATTTACTTAATTTTAATGCACCCTCAGGTAATTCGGGTTGATGCGCAATTAAAGCGCATGCAGCATTTACATTACATGTAACTACAGTAAATAAAATCATTGAAATAATTTTTGAAATTATTTTTTTCATAAAACCCTCCGTCTCAAATGAACAGATATAACCATTCCATCTTTATTGATAATAAATTTTCATGAGTTCTTCAATTATTTCTTCACCATTCAAAGCAATATAATGAGATTTAAAATCGTAAAAATATAATTTGTCATTATTGATGTATTCTATGTTTATCTCTTCAACATCATTAATATAATATATTTCTATACCTTTTGTCACCAAAAGCCTATCATCCCTAGGAAATGGATATCTAATTAACTTTGTACTTTTAAGTAATTCTTTAATTGCTTCTATTTTATTTTTGTCATAATAATCCTCATTATGCACAATTGAGATAAAATTATTATTTCCATTTTCCCAAAATTTAAATACAATTTCTTTGGGAGTAGAATTACTTTTAATAGCATTAGTTGGCATCAAATAAATAACTAACAATATTAGGAGCAGCAATAAAATATATATGGTCTTCATTTTTTTATTTTCATAATGCAGTTATGCTCCTAATCTGTTATTTGGAATAAGCGATATATTCAATCAAATTAGTAAAATTTGAAGATCAATTACAGATAATTTATTTACATGATTATGCACTAAACATTAATACATTATTGTAGTACAAAGTTCGTACCATATAAATTCATTTCTATCATACCATCGCTATATCCCATATTTTGATACCAATTTATTGCTAATTGTCTAGGATCTCTAAAATTCGGTGAAAATATTTCTCTATTCAAACTCTTGTTTAAATCTAACCAACTACCATTAGCCCTATAGTATTGTGAATGATGGGAATAATTCAACCATACTTTTTTTGTATTTGCTCCAAAACTCCAACCTCTAGTAGGTGAATAAACCTCTGTTGATTTAGTAATTGCGTCATATACAACACTTAAATGAAACACATCTCCATATGAAGGATATCTAACATCACCTCTAAATGATTTATATACTTCCAGAGCAGTAGCAAGATATCCATACGCATTCGCGAACAAAGCGACTCTTTCTACCAATAAACCAGCTACAGTTATAGATGCATTAAACAATGAATGTGCTGTGTTATGAGCATCATAATTATCCCATCTTTTGCCAATTTCTAGATTAGTATATTTTACTACCCAATCTCGTAATTGATATCCATTGTAATAATAATACTCATATCTCGCATAATCAAATGCTTTCGGTGCATAAACTGAAACTTTAAATTTGTTATTGTCTAAATTATTTTGTTCTTCAATCACATGAGTGATTTCCTCTATTATACGGGTAGGTATTTGATTGTTAATTGCGTTACTCTTTGCAATACTTAAAGACGATGTATCGATATCGATTCTAGAAGCAGGCATATATGAATTTCCATCTATCTTTATGAGATAGGTTTTATCATCTACTTTATAAATATCAGAATCTTCCGTAGGGTATGCAATCACAATTTTTTGAGATGCATCACTAATTACTTCGCTATTATTTAATAATCTTTCATTCTCATGTTCTATCTCAGAAAGAGTGCCATCAGTTTTTGATTGTATTAAAGTAATTTGATTCCGTGTTTTATACGGCGACAATAACTCTTGATTTTCAGTTGCATAAGATGGTGTGGTAAAGTTGATCACAATCATAAATGCACATAAAACACTTACTATTCTTCTTATTCTCATATAATCTCCTTAAACTTATTATTTCTCAGCTGATATTATATATTTTATATTAAAATACTGGCAATAATCACTGCTTGTTGAAATTAACTATTAATTCGTTGAAATAAACACAACAAGTTGGTTTTTAATATTTAATTATGTAAATTTTTAGTTTCTATGTAAAAAACATAGGTCAAATGTAAATGTTAAATCAGTCAGTTAATTTAATAGTTAATTAATGTTATGAGATTTTCAATATCCCCTTTAACCAATTCCTCATCTATAAATAAGTACTCTTCATTATGTATAGTTAAGTAGGTTAACTCACCTAATTCAATCGTAATTCCTGTTCCTGCTATATCTATGTAGCCAGTTCTACCTTGCCTGTTATCGATAAAAATTTCATTAAATAGAGGTTTTCGAATTGTACAAGTGGATAGATACTCCACTAATTTTTTCGTTTCTTCATCTGTAAAATCATAGAATTTTCCACCATCAAATATTAACATATTTACTCGCGTTACCTCGCTGGAGCTTAAACTTAGATTACGTGGAGCATATTTTGCTACCAGAGGTATCAATAACAAAATTGCTAATATTATTATAACTTTTTTCCTTTTAACCATATCATTCACCCTTTATACTTGTTAGAACATCTAATATCTTATTTTACCATAAAATTAAACTTTCTTAGGCTCTCGTTGAAATTAGCATGCCTTTTGTAGAAATTAACATAAAAATAAAGTAGAATTTCTCCTACTCTGTTTTGAATGTATAAATACGCATTGTCAATCATACTTTCCATGCTTATTTGGATGCAAAAACGCCCAAATACATAAGATTAAGATAGCTATTAAGTCCAATTTATACTTACTTATTATTGTACCGGATATTAAAGATTTATAGTATTCTACGGGATCAAAATTAAATAAATACACCGGTAAATATCGAAATGATAGGGCACTTATAATACCAATAATAATATTCTTTTTAAAATCGTCTTTCATTCGCTGCCTCCATTATTAACATAAAAAAATATTAAGTCTGTCAAATAGTAGATTATATGAACAGCGTTGTAGTATTTTTCGCGCCGTTTAGTTTATGCAATTTTCTAAATTTGAGGTTTTTGGATCAGCCCCTATGTAATATATTATCGTACTAACGGCATTACATAGAATATGGTTATCATAATATAAATACCTATCAAAGTAATTATTAAGTTTATATATGCACCTTTTATATTATTATTTTTCGATAAATTAATTATTATTTTACCTGCTACAATAATATAAATACTAATTATCAGCCTGTAATAATCAAAAAACATTATCTTGTACCATTCCAGTATGAGACAAAACGTCTACCTAAAACATAAACGTCTGATGTCATTTCAAAACGAATATGTGTTCCTTCTACTCTATATCTACCAGAAGTATATATTGTCGCAGTAAAAGCTACTCCTGCAACTAAATTGACAATATTTTGTGCTACATTAATAAATGCACCAGCTAGTGGGGTTATTGGCGTAGCAGTTATGGCGCCAGCTATTGCTGCTGCAATTATTATTGCTGAAGCACCTTGAACAATATGAGTATAATTAGTATATGTACTTAATTGATACCAGCCGTCTCCAGATGCCTTTATGTTATTATGGTTGGTATAGTTTTTATCTTCGTTTAACACATTGCCTAATTCATCAAAATACATTACATAATCAATACTACCACTAATCTCAATAACTTTTCCATAAGAAGTCTTTCTATGCTCTATATTATAGATTTCTCCATCGTATAAAATAATTTCTTTTGCAATGATCGAATCGTCCTGTGGCTCTGAATATTGACTCTGTAAGATTAATTGATAATTTTTTTCATTTGAAGCAAATGAAATAGTTGTCACATTAAATAATAGTGATATTACCAAAGCTAATGATGCTAATATTTTAATTTTTTTCATAATTAATCTCCTATACTTATTTTATCATATGATATTAATAGTTTACAATAAAGTAATGTCCTATCCTTTTAAATGCTGAAATTAACCATTTCATTGTAGAAATTAACATAAAAATAGAGTAGAATTTCTCCTACTCTATCTCTATTTCTATTTGGTTTTTGTTTACCGGCTTTTCCTCTTCCTTCTTTATGGCTTCGTAGCAGGTTCTGCATAGGGGCTCGTATTCGTTGGAGGCTCCTAATAGAAATCTGTCCTCCACATTCACCTTCCTATGGCTTACCCAGGCGTCGGCTCCGCAGCCGGTACATACGGCGTGGTGCTTATAGACGTAGTCTGCTATGGGCATCAGCTCCTTAATGTTTTCAAAGGCGTTACCGCTAAAATCCATATCCAACCCTGCGACCACCACGGTCTTTCCTAAATTTAGAAGCTTCGCTACTTCATCTCTGATTTTTTCCGCTCCGCCGTTTATGAATTGGGCTTCGTCGATTCCTATTACCTCATAGTCCTTCTTTAGAACATCCTCCACCAGTGTTTCTATGCAGTCCACTGCTATGGCGCTCACTACCCTATCGTCGTGGGTAACTATGGAGTCCTCGGCGCTCCTCTTATCCACTGATGGCTTATAGGCTACCACCTTGTAATTTGCTATTTTAAATCTATTTAAATCCTTTTCCAAGCTGGATGTTTTTCCTGAAAACATGGAGCCTGTGTGTAGTATTAATTTTCCTTTGTATTGATGCATAATATCCTCCAAAATTCGCTTCCTTAATTATAGATAATATCCTTACTCTATTCAAGAACGAAAATTGTTTTTATTTCTAAAATAGTTACAAATTATTACACTTTAGGCTAATCTATTGTATTTAAATTTTAATAAAATATAATAGGCTTAAGGAGGATAAGTTAATGAAAAAATTTAAATTAATTTCCATAATAATGGCTATATCCATAATTCTCGCAGCCTGTGGTGGCAGTTCTCAGAATATGCCAGCCCCCAGTTCTTCCGCTCCTGTATCGGAGGAAATGCGTGCAGACAATAGTATGTCCGGAAGTGCCGAATCCCCTGCAGAGATGGTGAAGAATCCTGAAGAAGGTAGAAAAATCATCGTCACCTATAATCTCACCTTGGATACGAAGGAATATAATGAAAGTATAAATAAAATTAATGAGTTGCTCCGAGGAAATTCCGGCTACACACAGAGCCTTAATGAATCAGCCTACGGCACCAGATACGTGACCATGGTATTAAAGGTTCCCAAGGACAATGCGGAGGATTTCGTAAACGGCTTAGCGAATACAGAATCTATAAATATCATAGATAGGAGCATCGACAGCTCTGATGTTACTAGCCAGTATACGGACAACGAGCTTAGACTAAAAACTCAAAGGGAAAAACTTGAGAGACTCTACGCTCTCCAAAGGGACCAAAAGGACCTGGAAACCTTATTGAAGCTGGAAGCTGAAATTTCTGATACTATCTATGAGATAGAAAAAATCGAGCTAGACTTGAAAAACTTGGATTCAAAAATTGATTATTCTACCATTAATTTGACCTTGAGGGAAATCAGTACGAGCACGTCAACTACGACGAAGCTAAGTTTTATAGATAGGATTAGTGCCGCTATAGGCGATTCAATATATGACTTCACGTACTTTTTCGAAAACTTAATAATCGCAGCTATATTCCTATTCCCATATATAGTTTTACTGGTGCTTATAATCATATTGGTGAGGTATATTTATAGGAAATCTACTAAGGGAAAGATAGTAGTAAAAAACTCTACGAAAATTTCCGACCTGTTCAAAAAGAAGGACGACCCCGAAAATAAAGCATAAATAAAAAAATCCCCCAATCGATAAATTTACGATTGGGGATTTTTTATTTAAACAATTTCAATCCATAGCAATTTGTTAAATACGTATTTTTGTTTTCACCGAGGATGTACACGCTGGTGATATCACATTTGTTCACAGCGATATACTTATTTCCCACATAATGACCTATATAATGGTGGATTATTGAAGGTGTGCCCTTTTCGTCCACGCCCAAATACATCATTACGTGTCCCGTCATGTGAAGTGACGCTCCTGGACCGTAATCATTTAACGCTTTCAACCTGTCTGCAGTCGCCATTCCTTTTATACTTTTTGTCATTCCCATTATAGAGTTGCCTTGGTCACCTGAATTTCTAGGTATCAAAATTCCAAAACTCCTATATACTTCTTGTATTAACCCGGAACAATCCCTAGTGTTTTTAAGACCACCCCACCCATAAACTTCGCCATAAAATTTAAGGGCTTGTTTTATCATGTTCGCTGTAGAAAATGGCAGATAACCTTTATTAGAAACAGACTTCTGGATTTGCGCTTCCTTTGTCGTTAAAGTTGTGCCATCGTTGGGAAGTAATACAGTATAGCTATTTTCAGTTTCAGATATATACGGAAGTTTCATTCCCATATCCAACTGCATTCCTTCTATGGTCACTTTGTCTGCTGTGATTACAACAAATTCAGGAGATTTTATTAGTCTGTTTATCTCCTCACGTGGTGCAAAACTTACACTTTCTACCGGAACCCAGCCGTAGGAGTTAAATATCTCACCGAATAGCCATTTTCCATCTGCACTTTCGTGATATATTGCAATCTCTTCCCATGGGTATATCGCTGTTTCCACAGCCATATCCAAGTTACTGGAACTGTTTTTGTAGAATGGATCATTCGTAGGATAGGTTCTCATCATCGTACGCTTGTTTATTATACCAATTTCAACATTGAAATTAGTATCCGTTGGAATATTCATATTAGCTGCTAGTTGTGACTTGTATTCCGTTGAATGGGCTTTTTTTAGCGAGTTGTATCTAGTGACTGAAAATTTTGCAACCCTATTCATTTCTGAGATTAAAAATGTTCCGTCTATAAATTCTCCTAAACTAGAAATATTTTTCATTTTATTTGATGAATTTAAATTCAATTCATTAAATGCTTGTATTTGAGCTGCGTCCATTATTATTGATGCATCGTAGTTGTTGTAATAGTCCCAGTACTCGAAGGTGGTTTTATCCTTTGATGCCACTTTTTCAACTGGAGTATTTGTATTTTGAACTGGTGTGGTGCCAACTACGCTCACTGCACTATTTCGACTTACAATTACGGTCCTAGTTTCCTCAACCCAATCTACCATGGAGTTTAAGTTTTCCAAGGCTCTAAGTGGTATGTAAGTTCGGTCATTAAAAATTCTAGCACTTACATCTATTTCCTTTGGACTGTCATTTACTGAAATTTTGTTGCTGTCGATTGTAAAAACAATTTTTTCTGCCTTGTCAATTACATCAACTGTTCGTGTGTCTTCATTCCATACGACCTCATAGCCCAATTCCTCAGCGATTAGTCTAAGTGGTGCTAAGGTTCTACTATTTTCCACCAAAAGTGGAGTTGTAATTTCGATGTTTTTGTCGTCTATATTTAGTTTGAAATCGGACTCTATAGGTGCTGCATATGATTTAGCGCCTAATAAAAGTAGTGCCGATAGTGCAAAAGTCGTTCTTATGAATAGCTTTTTGATATTATCACCCCTATGGGTATTTTAACATCAAAGTTTGGATATAAGGTTAAGATTTGATTACATGTTGATGATTAACCCCTCAGTCTCTGCTTGCCCTATTGGACACCCACATTACGAAGTGAAGTTTATTGCATAAAGAGAAATTATAAGGCATTAAATATTTCGTAATTCCATAAACGAAGTTCCCGCTGGGTCGACATTTATTATAAGCTCAATACACACAGGGCGTCTATAAGGCCGCCCCCTACGAAAATAATATTGTGACGATGTAGCGGGTGGGGAAGCCAAAAAAGAAATCCTCCCCTGCAGGGGAGGTGGGGTTATTTCCACTCACTTATTTCTATTGTTTCAATCACTACTGGGTCTATAGGCTTATCTTGCGCTCCTACTTTTACATTGGCGATTTCATCTACTATATCCATACCTTCAAATACGTGTCCGAATACTGTGTGCTTTCCATCTAACCAGTATGCTCCACCATTTTCTTCATACGCATTTACTATTTCATCCGAAAATCCCTTTGCTTCTCCAGCTGCTTTCATTTGTGAGATTATATCTTTTTCAATAGTGCCCAATTGTACTATGAAAAATTGGCTGCCGTTTGTATTTGGTCCTGCGTTAGCCATGGATAGTGCTCCGCGAAGATTTCTATAGTTTAAATCTATTTCATCCTCAAATTTTCCGCCCCAAATACTTTCGCCACTTCTTCCAGTTCCCGTTGGATCTCCACCTTGTATCATAAAATCTTTGATTACCCTATGGAAAATCAATCCATCGTAGTATCCATTTTTTGCATGGGTTACGAAGTTCTCTACAGTTTTAGGCGCTGCCTCTGGAAATAATCTTATCTTTATATCCCCATGATTCGTTTTAAAAGTTGCTATTTCTTCCCCAATTTCAGGTTTTCCTAATTGCTTTCTCATTCGTTCCTCCTATATTTTAGATTTCTAAATCCGTCTGATGTCCTATATGAATAATAGAACAATACAAGTGCCAATATTCCCTTGAAACTCATAGACACAGTTATAGCTACCCATATTCCCACTACTCCCAACGTCGGTCTTAAAAATAAGCTAACTGGAATTCTAAGAACATTTCCAATAATACTAATATAAGCCGGATACTTGGTAAGTCCCAAGCCGTTAAATGCTCCTATAGTCCCTATCTCCAAGGCCATCAATATTTCAGCCAATCCCATAATGGATAAGAACCTCGAGCCTTCTTTAATCATTTCTGTATTTCCCGGGGAGAAAATTCCGTAGAGATTTCCTCCAAAGAACACCAATAGTATCGTTGCAATAAATCCAATAATTCCAAAAACCTTCATGCTTTCCTTATATCCATAGAGCAATCTGTCGTAGTTTTTCGCTCCGAGATTTTGACCCATAAATGCAGTTACAGCCACCGCAAAACCATCTGCTGTCATATAGGATATGGACTCTATCTGAGTACCAATTGTATAAACGGCTATCGGAAGCGTACCAAACTCTGAAATAAAGCTATTTAACACTATGGATATGGAAGCCATAAAGGATGAAGTAATCGCCGCAGGAACTCCAAGTTTAATTATTGCCTTAGCCCTCTCTGCGATGGGTTTTTTAAATAGCCTAACTTGTGATAGTAGTGAGTTTGAACTTTTCGTTGAAAATATAAATATTGCCAATATAGCGCCTTGAGCGATTGTCGCTGCCAGTGCAGCACCCACTATTCCTAAATCCATCCAAAATATCAGCACCGGACACAGTATAAAGTTTAAAACTGCTCCTATAATCACAACATAAAATGGTGTCACGCTATTTCCCATACTGTTGTAGCTCATTGCAAATACTGGAACTAAAAAAGTAAATATATATCCAATGGACATAATCGTCAAATATTGGTTAGCGAAGGCATGAACCTCGTCGGTGAGTGTAAAGAGACTCAAATACAATTCTTGTCCGAAAAATACCAAAAGACTATAAATGATTCCTAATATAATATTTATGAAAATTCCATTTTCTATAAACTCAATCGCACTCTTGTAATCCTTCTTGCCGTAGCTTTGCGCCAGCCAGCTGGCCGCCCCCACTTTCCCGATTAGGGCTATGGAATTCGCTATCCAAGACACGGAACTCGCAATCCCTACAGCCGAAACCGCCGCCGTATTGTACCTCTCAAGCCAAAACATACTAACCATGTTGTAGGTCATGGAGATAAAAGCCACACCCATTAAGGGGATGCTCATCTTCAAAAGGGCACCCTTGACGTCACCCTCCAGTAAATTTACTTCCTTAGCTCTAGACATCATCTTGCTCCGTTAAAATGATTACGCCATCCTTTGTTAGAGCAATGGTATGTTCGTATTGTGCACTCATTCCCCCATCTTGGGTTCTGGCTGTCCACTTATTATCATCTATTTTTATTTTATAGGTTCCTGTGTTTATCATAGGTTCAATTGTAAATACCATACCTTCCACTAGTCTTTGTCCCCTTCCAGGAGTTCCG
>CAYUJY010000037.1:12655-12898 GCA_964445145.1 uncultured Peptoniphilaceae bacterium
CATGACCGATAAAGTCCCTCACCACGGAAAACCCTTTCGATTCCACATAGGATTGTATGGCGTGACCAATATCTCCTAGGCGATTGCCTACTTTGACTTGGTCGATTGCTCTATATAATGACTCCTTAGTAACGTCTAATAGCTTTTGCTTTTCTTCTGAAATTTCTCCCACAGCGTAGCTCCATGCACTATCTGCTAGGCCACCATCTAGGTTTACAACCATGTCGATGGTTAGAATGTCTC
>CAYUJY010000038.1:0-2736 GCA_964445145.1 uncultured Peptoniphilaceae bacterium
GATCCAATAATTTGAAGTTTTGCTTTTTCTGGAATGATTGGAAGGTCTTCCATTTTCCATTCCTTATAATTTTTATTGTAATTTTCAGGAGCAGCTAGTTCCACTAGGTGCCCTAAGCCCCAAGTGACCACATATTTGTCACCTTCCATATATCCATTATCTTTTTTATTTGCTTTAAGAACCCTAGCCATTTCCCTGCCAACGGATGGTTTCTCTGCTAATACTAAAATTTTACTCATATCACACCTCTATCGTTATTATATAACATGGAAATACCATGTCAAATAAAGCAAAATGGGTGTTCATGCCACCCAAGTTTTTACTTATTAAAGTTTACAACTACTATCTCTGGACTGTTATAAATCCTTGGTATCCATGTAGATTCTCTACTCAATCCTCTGCTCACTATCAACTTTCCATATCCAACATCTACTACTCCATTTGTAAGTTTTGGGAAAAAACCTTGATGTGGTGCTAGTAACCCGCTTTCTAAAACAATGGGTAGTCGCCATTGTCCCCCGTGGGCATGTCCCGAAAATATGAAATCTGGATTCAGACTTTCGTAATCCTCTAATCTCTCTGGTCTATGTGCCAACAAGAAACTGATATTTTCATTTTGTGCATTATTTTTTAATTCTTCTAGCTGCATTTGATAACTTCTAATAGTTGGGTCATCTATTCCCATAATTGTAATTTTATTTCCTACTATATCTATAGTTTCCACAACTCCGTCCAGTACCTTAACATCCATATTCTTTAAATTTGCCTTTATCTCGTCTACCATTTTAGTCATAATTTCATGGTTTCCCGAAACGTAATAAGCAGGGGCAAATTTTGAAAGCTCAATAATAGTTTCATATCCCTTTTCCATGGGAAGCACATCATCTACAATATCTCCACCAAGTAGAATAATGTCAGGATTTTCTTCCCTAACTTTACTTATCAATTCTATTTGATTATCCCCATAATCACAACTGTGGGTATCTGTAATCAGAACGACTTTAAATGGTGTAATTATCCTCTCATCAGAAATATTATATGTCGTCACAATTATGCTATTATTTAGTCCTGGAATTACTATAATTGCTGTAATTATAAAAATGATTAATATTAGTTTTTTTAATATACCAAATTTCAATATTGCCTCCAAAACTTCTATTCTAAATTTTTATACTATCCTTCATTAATATTAAGAGCGTAATAGCCGCCATGAGGGACATGAATGAACCAAAAACAAATGTAAAATATGCTCCAATGGTGTTCCACAAAAATCCTGCAATCGTACTGGCAGGTAATAGCGCAACGCCTACTATTGTTGAATGCATACCCAGCATTGTGCCTTTTAAATGTGTTGGAGCAATTTCTGAAATAAATGCCCGCTCCACTCCTGTGATCAAAGCTGTATACAAGCCATATAAAATAAATAGACCAATCATCATTTCTTTACTTTGTACAAATGCAAATCCTAAATACACTATTGAAAATACAAAGTATCCTGCTACAAGTAGTTTTTTTCTCCCAATGATATCTGAACGTTTACCTGCTGGTATCGCTAGTAATGCTGCCGAAAGGTTATAAATGAAATATAAAAATATTACAGAAGCATCATCAAAGCCCACACTCTTAGCTCTTAATAATAAAAATGCATTTGACGAATTGCCCAATGTAAAGAGAAATGCTACCAATAAATATAGCTTCAATTGATAGTCCAACTTATTAATATTTTCCCAAAATGGCTCACGTTTAACAAAAGGCCTTTCTTCTTGTTTTTCCTTTACAAAGAAGAACATTAGTAGTCCCAAGATTGCAGGTATGATTGAAATTAAAAATATTCGCTTAAAATCTATGTTTGTGTGACCTTGTTTAATAAGTAAGTATGCCAACAATATACCGATGGCAGAGCCTGCTAGGTCCAGTGCTTTGTGTACTCCGAATGCTTGCCCCTTATTGCCCTCCTTGGCACTTTCACTGACCATAACATCCCTAGGAGATGTCCTAATTCCCTTGCCTATTCTATCTATTACTCTAGCACCTAATACCCCAATCCATGACGTGGCGAAAATAAGTGCAAATTTATATACCAAACCAGCCGAATATCCTACGAATGCAATTGTCTTTTTCTTTTTGTATTTATCTGTAATGTAGCCGCTATATACTTTGAGTAAGCTGGCCATACTTTCTGCTATTCCTTCTATTATTCCAACTAGCATAGGTGTCGCACCGAATGCCGATGATAAATATAGTGGAATTATTGGATAGACCATTTCTGCGCTTATGTCTGAAAAAAAGCTGACCAATCCTAAAAATATTATATTTAACATAGCTGTTACTTCCTTTTAGTAATTTTCCTTAAAAAAATGAGGAATGGTTACCCATTCCCTAATGTAGCCTTTATTGTATAGTTAATAATAAACCTATACCCACCCTTGGTCAATCCAATATTGTAAATCGACACTAGGAGTTTCGCCTTTAGGCAGTTTCTTTAGCTGCCCTTCCTGTAGCTTTTTTCCCATCACAAAATAGGCTTTCGTTTTCAGATTGAATCTATTGGGATTTAGTGTCTAGAAGCTTCTTGCGAAGTTTCTAATTTTAGATTCGAATTTATTTCTTCTAGCCTCAGAAATTTCCTCCCATTTAACACCTTCCATCAGTCCAAATCCGATTTTTTTAACCGTTGGCACTCCTAGCCATTCCATGCTTGTTCGTACATCCTTTGGAGCATCCTTATTCGGTGCG
>CAYUJY010000038.1:2746-12849 GCA_964445145.1 uncultured Peptoniphilaceae bacterium
GCGCCGATGCTTTGAGTGATTATCGCTACGGTTTTGTTAAACATCGTAGGGTCAGGTCTATGGGCGAACCAAGGAACGCCAAAATGGTCCAATAGACTTTTTATTTGCCCTGGGGCTCTTAGCACATAAACTGGGTATGCAAAAACTATGAGATCAGCATTTCTCATCGCGTCCCCTATGGGTTTTACTTGTTCCACATGGGGACAGTCATTTTCCCCTTTCAAAAAGCAAAGTTTGCATCCTGTACAATAAGCAGGTGCATCCTTGGGCAAATAAAATTCTGTAAGGTGCGAAGGTTTTAATTCATCTAAAAAAATTTCTTTCAGATTATATGTGCAACCTTTTATCTCAGTACCATTTATCACGACGCATTTCATTTCCCACCTCTAAGGCTTTCACCGATATTATAGATTGTCTTTTTTCATTAAGCTTTCAGGAATGATCCTAGTTGATAAATATATCAAAAACGGTAGCACAATTGCATCATCAAAAAGCCCCACCACAGGTATAAAATCTACGATTACATCCGTTGGTATGACTACATATGCGATGGAGAGAACAACTAGAGCTTTTGCAGCAGGTGGTGTCTCCTTACTCCTCAACGCACTGAAAAATAGAGGAATCGTTTTAATAGTTCTTTTAAATTTATTTTGTACCTTCAATAAAATTTCTCTTTCTATGATTATAAATAATCTTTTTTCTTCAAAATATATATCATTATTATACTAATGACAATAGTTGCTATAATCAAATACCAAAATGCATGGGGATGGTCTCCGATTGGTAGCTCCGTGTTCATACCCCATAATCCTCCCACAATCGTCGGAATCGTCAAAACAATCGTAATTGATGTTAACCCCTTGACCACAGTGTTTAGGTTGTTACTAATTACATTAGAATATAAATCCGTTAAGTTTTCCAGCATATTCACAGACTTTTCCACTACTATTTGAGCTTGTTTATTTTCTACCTTTAAATCATGTAGTAATTCAGATTCCATTTCTGAATTTATATTGATATTTGATTCAAATATACTTTCTATCACTGGTCCATTTTCAACAATCCCCGTTCTAAAATGTATTAAGCTCCGTTGGAATTCAATCATATTGTTTAGTAATTCGGTCTTGGTAGTACTCTTTATCTTATTTTCAATTTCTTGTATTTTCTTATCTATGTTTTCCAAATAATTATTGAATGTCTTAGAAATCAACCAAGCTAACTTTAAGACTATACTATCAATATCCATATCAAAATTATGTCTTTCAAAATTATTTGTTTTCAGTTCTTCAAAAATTGGTGAATCATCAAACCTTACAGTTATAATTAAATCCTTTAATAAAATAATTGAAACCACCCTAGTATAATAATTCGTTTCAGTAGCCTTAATTGGATAGCAGAGTATAAATAAATTTGAATCAGGATCGTCTAAACCTTCGACTCGCGGGACTTCATATGGATCCATTGCATCATAAAGATAATCCTTGGGCACATTGTAGGTATCAATAATATTTCTGATTTCCTCATCCGTTGGACTAATAAGTTCAATCCATCTTATGTTGTTTTCGTTTGTAGCACTCACGAGTTTTCCGTTTGCTAATGAATATTTATATTCCATATCAATCTCCAAATGATTACATTATTCTATATGTATTATATACCCATGATGGCAGTTTTTAGGTAATTTTATATGAGGTTTAATCTATAATTCACTATTCCCAAACAAAAAGGACGGTTCCCCGTCCATTATGCTAGGTTAAACCCGAAATATTCTTAATTTTAGTTATACATCATTTCTAAGAGATTGACCAATAGTTATTGCTCCTAAAGTTTTCATTTGATTTTGCCTAAAGTTTGAATATGAGCCATACTACCATAAAGCTCTTTGATATGATTAAATTCCTTTTCATCATAGAAATTACATTCATTCTTCCCAAAATTTTTCGCTACCTCCAAAGTAAATCTAGCAGCTTGCTCCATATCAAATACATGGCTTGCACCAGTAGCACTACCTGGAACCGGAACTTCTGCAGTTATGGCAATTCCCACAACTGGTGCATCAGTAGCTGTAG
Source organism: uncultured Peptoniphilaceae bacterium (assembly GCA_964445145.1). GTDB lineage: Bacteria > Bacillota > Clostridia > Tissierellales > Peptoniphilaceae > CAYUJY01. Next base: position 4,816 of record CAYUJY010000038.1, read on the forward strand.
CTGGTTGCAATATGCTGTTTAAATGGTATATATCATTTCCATATGGTGTGATATCTTGGGTTGTAATTGGAAATACCACTGGTAACTTACCAGTTGTTATTTGCATTATATCTAATAAATCATCACTTGTTTTTAAGATATATCCTTCTTTTACAGTTGGCGATATGGCAAATCCCCTGTGGTTTATTACTCTGTTGCCCTTCGTAGTATCTATGGAAAGAATCGCATCTAATTCTCCATCCACCTCTTCCTTGTTAACAGTAGCCATATCTACAGGTGAACCCATAAATGGCACAGGTTTGTGAGGTTGTGTCGGGGCATTTGGACAAATATGTGTTGATATTACTACATCACCATCCAGATAATCGCCTTTATTTCTCATGTCTAAAATCTTAGCAGCCACTGCCAATGATATCAATGCACCATCTGCATCTGAAACCATTCCAATCATCTCAGGCCTAGCTCCTATTCCACCAAGTCTACCAAGTACTCCTAAGGTTTTGGAATTTCCCCCTTTAGTTTTTCCATTAGTACCAGGAATTCGAATTCGCACAAAATCTGTACTTCCCTTATCGCCCTTAATCGTTTTTACTTCAACATCCTCAGCACCAAGGGAGTTCATATATTCTTTTATACTTTCACCATTGGCATATGCGCTATCTATTAACTCATATACTTCCATTATTTGTCTAAGTAACATTAGTTCCTCCTTAATTAATCATAAGTAACATCTACAAATATAATACATCAAAAAATTCACTAATAACATAAATTACCCCCTATCATAAAGACAAGGGGTCGTAAAGTTTTATTATTTGTATTTCATATTTTCTATGTGCTCGTAATTCTGCAACACATATTACTAGGTTATATCCTTAAACTAGCTATTTGAGCCTAGGAATTCTTCTCTTATTTTCCTGCCTGTGTTTGTACCTGCTAGTCCGCCTAGTCCTGATTCTCTTAGGGAGAATGGAAGTCCTGCACCTACTTCTCCTACTGCTTGGCACACTTCATCGTATGGCACTACGGATTTTACACCTGCGAGAGCCATATCGGCTGACAAAAATGCATTCATCACACCTGACGCATTCCTAAAGGTACATGGATATTCAACAAGTCCAGCAATTGGGTCACATACTAATCCAAGAACGTTTACAAAGGCTATTGCACCAGCATGGAAACTCTGCTCAGGTGTGCCTCCATAAAGGTATGTTACAGCTCCTGCAGCCATGCTTGCTGCTGACCCAGTTTCTGCTTGGCAGCCACCTTCAGCTCCAGCGAAGGATCCATATCTTCCAATAATCTTAGCCAGTCCAATTGCCGTAAGCATTGCATTTACGATTTGGTCTGTGGTGTAGCCATTCTTTCTCTTTAAGCTCAGTAGTGCTGCCGGAAGAATTCCGGAAGACCCAGCTGTTGGACTAGCTACAATTTTTCCCATCGTTGAGCTAAGCTCCAATGTAGAAAATGCCATTGCCATCGTCTCTACTAAAAAGCTACCAGTAATGGTGTCATCTCTCTTTGAATATTCGTACATTTTATGTGCAAATCCATCTATCATACCCATATGCGTAACGCTTGGTTCCTCTAGATATGCACTTGCTGAACCCTCCATAACTTCAAACATCTTTCCAAGTTCTGCACGTATTTCTTCTTTTGTCATCTTGGAGGTTTTAAGCTCTTCTTCAAGTACAAGTTCATATATGGCAATATTTCTGTCGTTACAAATTTTTATTATTTCTTCTGCTTTAGAAAACATAATTACCTCCTATTCCTCTGATGTGATGTACTTTGCAAATTTGAATCGTGGATTATTGACTATTTCGTCTATGATATGGTCATCAACATCCTCTGTGGTTTCAACAATGCAAGTTACCTCATCGTTGGACTTTATGGTTCTGATGCTTTCGATGTTATAGTTGTTGTCACTCAGTAAAGTAGAAATATATGATATTACACCCGTTTGTTCATCATATTTGACTAGTAGGGTTGGGAATTCATCCGTATAGGTTACAGGCACTCCATTTATTTCTACAATTACGATGTTTCCTCCACCTATGGACGAGCCTATAACTGAAAACTCATGTCCATCTGGATATTTCATAATTATTTTTGCACTGTTTGAATGGACTTTGCCTAAATCTTCTCTTCTATAGGAATATTCTAGACCTTCTGCATCAGCAATTTCAAAGGCAGACCTCAACCTCTTATCGTCTGGTTGAAATCCCATAGCTCCAGCTAACAATGCCCTATCAGTTCCATGACCTTTGTAAGTCTCAGCAAAAGAACCGTGTAATACGAACTCCACTTCATTAAAGCCTTTGCCTGCGATATTTCTAGCCACTTTGGCAATTCTACAGGCGCCAGCAGTATGTGAACTGGATGGTCCAATCATCACGGGACCGATAATATCAAAAACTTTGTAGTCCTTCATCTTTCCTCCTAGATTTCTACCTCAATAACCAAGATATTGGTATAATCACTGTCTACATTAATCAATTCAACTATTAGTTCATCAGTTTCGACATAAAGCGCTTCAAAAGGTTGAAGTTCATATTCTTTTTCACCTATTATGAGCTTCATAACTGAATTATAATTAAATAGTAGGTTCATACCACCACATATCTTAAATCGTGCTTTGTCTGTTATGGTTTCACTTCTCATACTGCCAGTTACGCCCTTCTTTAAGATTAAATTGAAATCTCTAACTGCTGAGTAGGAAGAAGTGTCATCTCCACCGTCGAATAACAGTATCTCAAATGGTTTTAATGTAATCTCATCGCCATTATTAACCAATCTTAAATCATTATCCAGTGGCGTAATATATCTGTTGTATCCTTCAAAATTTGAAAATTTATTTTCATCGGGACCACAGGTTGCAGATGATATTCTAAATAGGAAATTTCTTTCCTGGAGTGTGGCATTTTCGGGGTGAATCATTAACTGATTCGTAACTCCTCCTGCCCATGTGTTTTCTATATAGTTCTCTCTTGTTAATATTTTATAAGCCATAATAACCTCCAACTATATAGTAATTACCCTTGTAAATTCTCTGTAATCAAGTTGTCAGCTTAATAACACTATTGATATGTTTCTTTTCCATTTACCATAATATAGTTGTGTTTATAGGTGGCTTCGACGATTTGTATATAAGCCCAGTGATTTTTTATATCCGTAAAGGTCGTAATATTTCTTCCCTTAATAAAGTTTTCGTCAGGAGTTCTTCCTAAGGATCTATTTATTATGGTTGCCGCTTCTGCACGGGTTACATTTAACTTGGCACCAAAGGTGTTGTCAGGGTAACCGGTCATTATCTTAGCTGTAGCCACCTTCATAATATCGCCTGCAGCCCAATAGTTGTAATCCATATCGCTAAAGTTTACTGGATTTGCCAAATTCAGGTTTAGTAACCTAGAAATAATGGTTGCAAATTCAGCCCTAGTAATTTTATTGTTAGGCATAAACGTTCCGTCTTCGTAGCCCTTCATAATTCCAAGCTGGGTTAAATGCGATACATATTTTGTATACCAACGTCCAGCCGGAACATCTGGAAATGGAGCGTTACTATCTGCTACTTCACCTTTTGCTATTATTCTAGAAAGTATTGCAGCAGACTCCGCGCGAGTTATTGAATTTCCAGGCAAGAAATTCCCCTCAGGATATCCATTCATAAATGGTTCATGCACTAGGGCGGAATTGACGTCGTTACCTTGCATTGCTGCAAAATATAAATCTTTATATAGCACGAATAGTTGCTGTCTATTTGGTACGTCGGTTCCTAAGGCTATGGACAATAATCCAGTTTCTTCTTTGGATTTGTCCATAATTGCTTTAATTTGATTATATTTTCCAGCAGTAGTTACAGCATCAACTAGTTCAGTCACATCATTTTCAATGATTAAATCTTCTGTAACCATGGATAGAACCAAAGTGCCACTACTATTTTTTGTAGCATGTTTGGAATTTATTACTATGAATGAGTTAAATCCGGTTGGTATATCAACCATGAACTCTCCAAGGCCGTTTGCTTGAATCGTTCTTTTAGGTTCATTAGCAAGTCCCAAAAATTCTATTTCCACTGTTGCATTAGCATCAGTGAATCCTTTAATTTTATTCATAAAGCTTGCAAATTTAGAACCCGTATACATACTGAGTGCCGTAACCCCTGATGGTTGCGGTGTTGGTTGTGGCTGCGGTTGTGGCGTTGGCGTTGGTGTTGGTTGTGGTGTTGGCGTAGGTTGCGGGGTAGGTTGTGGTTGCGGTTGTGGCGTTGGTGTCGGCTCAGGTTGAGGCGTTGGTGTTGTTGTACCTGTACTCACAACTGCTGTCGATTGTTGTTTGTTTTGGTAGCTATCAGTATTGCCCGTTTTGGTTTGGTACGCTACTGAATAAGTATTTGTTAAATGTGCGCCCACACTTGCGCTATTATTTACTACGGCTTTTATTTTTACATTAAAACTGCTGGCTCCGTTTAATGCTGCCATATCTGTTATTCTTAAAGTCAAATAATTATATCTGTTTTGAGCATTTGCCGTTGCAGTAGTTTCTAGTTTCCCAGGGACTGATGTAACTCCTGACATTTCTAAACTTTTATAATCTAGTCCATCAGAAACCCTAAGAGTTACAAATAGGTTGCTATAATTACTAGGGGCATCAGTAAATTGTACGTTGAGTAAATACTCGACCTCTTTACCCTTAATAAGCTCTGGAGGCTCATTTAAAGTCACAGAAATAGCTCCTTGGGCATATGCATTCGTTTGCATAATCATGAAAAGTAATATAAATAATATGTATAATATGCGTTTTTTCATTTATTTTCCTCCTTATGACTACATTATATAATAGATTTAAAATATTTAAACAACAAATGTGTTACGTTCATTGTTTTTTATGGAATTTATCTTTATACTCTGCTAATACACTCAAGGCTTCATCATGGAGTCCACTCATTTGCATTTCATTTTTTATTTTATTCCTTCTAGCTATTCTCTCAGTCGCTTGTTTTGCATTTATTATTTCCACTTCTAATTCCTTTGCAGATATTCTAGTCGCACCCATCGCCAAAATTATTTCTTGCTCCAGCTTGTCTGAGGTGGCTACTTTGATTCTCTTTCTGGATGCATATATATCCACAGAGCGCTCAATGAAGTTATCTGCAGTTTCTAATTCTTTAGTATATACAATCATCAAATTATTGTGCTTCAATACCTGTCTATCTGATTTTATATTATAGGAATCAAAAACTAGCACTATACAATTCTTCGTATAGTGCTGATATTCGTCCAATATATTTATTAATTTCAATCTGGATTCCTCCAGTTCTTCCTCGGTGTTCATTTTCAGTTCATCCCAGGAATTTATAACATTGTATCCATCAACAAATAAAATTTCTTTATATTTACTGATTTCTCTGTCTAATAACCTCATAAATCATAATCGCTGCCGATGCAGATGCATTGAGTGAGGAAACTTTTCCCACCATCGGTATCTTTACCAACACATCACACTTTTTAGCAATAAGTGGCGTAATACCCTTATCTTCTCCACCAATTACCAGTGCAATTTTTCCCTTCATATCAGTTTTGAAATAGTCGCTTTCGCCGTTCATATCTGCTCCGTAAATCCAAAGTCCCTTCTCCTTCAATTCTTCTATGGTGTTTGCAATATTGGTAACTTGTGCTACCATCATATGCTCAACAGCACCAGCAGAAGTTTTGTAAACGGTTTGGTTTACTATGGCAGACCTTCTCTTTGGTATCACTACTCCATGAACTCCAGCAACCTCTGCAGTTCTGATTATGGCACCCAAGTTATGGGTGTCTTCAACTGAATCTAAAATAACTATGAAAGGATCTTCATTTTTACTTTCTGCTAAGGCCAAAATATCATCTAGGGTTTTGTATTCGTAACCTGTGATTAACGCCACTACTCCTTGATGATTTTTGGTATTTGCCATATCGGAAAGTTTTTTGTCATCCACTTGGGATACTACAATTCCCCTATCCTTTGCCATGCCTATAATTTTTCTAATAGAGCCTTCGTGTTCGCCCTTTAGCATATAGATTTTATCTATGTCTTTTCCCGATTTTAATACTTCCAATACGGGATTTCTGCCTACAATATATTGTTCCTTCACTTACATACTCCTAAACTTTTCACGTACTTTAACAATTTCTCCACAGGTCATTGGTCCTTCTGGACATTCACCGTATACACAACCCGGTCCTGCTTTTTGGAACAACGCCGGATAAATACCCTTTACTAATTTTAACATTTCGATTGCCATTTCTCTTATTTCCCATTGTGCTCTGTTACAAGTTCTAACCGCAAAAAAATGCAGAAGTGTTCTTGCATTCATGGTCATAACAATTTTTGTTTCGCATGCGTTGGGAAATACATACCTTGCATCTTCAATGGAAATTTTCTCTGCTTGGCTAGCTGCTTTTTTCTCTGAATAGCCTTTGTCCAGCATTTCTTGGTAGTGCTTTTTATATAGTTCATCAACTATCTTTAAATAAGCTTCTTTATCATGTTCCATAGCTTCTACAAATAATTTTTTAGCTACTTCGTTTGCTTCTATTTCAGGTGGGATAATATACTCAAAGCTCTCCAATTTTACATATCTTTGTGACTGTTGGGAATAGCTGGCAATTCTGTGTCTTACGAGTTGGTGGGTAAGTACTCTAGAGACGCCTTCAATTGCAAATGTGAAACTCACATGCTCTAAAGGACTCATATGTCCCATTTTTGCTAGCATTGAAACGTATTTTCCTACGGATTCATCATCTAGCTTCTCCTTGATTTCATCCACGCCAACTGGTGAGTAACAAAGCTTTCCCGCTTGTGCGATAGTCATTTCTCCGTCTTTGGTGTAATTTAATAATTCAACTTTCATCATTTCCGACTCCTATAAAATCATATATTTCCAACATTCTATCGTCCCTACCCATTAAATATAAATAGCCAAAAAGAGCTTCGAAGGCTGTGGCGTTTCTATAATCCTTTAATGTAGCATTTTTTGGTATAGTGTGGAGCTTGGAGTTTCTCGCCCTATTTATAACCCCAAGCTCCTCATCTGTCAATAAAGATTCAATTTTTTCCAAATATACTGCCTGTGAAGAAGCCTTAACAATTTTACTAGCTAGAATGTGTAGCTTATGGGAATTGGTTCTTCCATTGTTAATCCTAGTCCTCACAAACAATTCAAACACACCGTCTCCCACATGGGCAAGACTGAGTGAATTCATCATCTTAATTTCTTCTTCAGTTAATTTTACATTGACGCTTCTAAAGACATTAAACACGTTTAAACTTTACACCGTCCCTAGTATCTTCCAAGACAATTCCCTTAGCTAGTAGCTCGTCTCTTATCTCATCAGCTCGATTGAAGTCTTTTCTTTCCCTAGCATTTTTTCTTTCTTCAATTAGTGCCAAAACTTCGCTATCATCTATGGATTCGCGTTCCTTATTCAATATCCCCAATACCTTGGTAAGCTTATTCAGTATTTCATAAGCTTTCTCCACAACCATTTTGTTAGAATTTTCATCAATATTTACATTTACGTCTTTTATTAAGCTATAGATTGCAGTTATTCCATCGGCTGTATTTAAGTCGTCATCCATAGCTTCTTCGAATTCAACAATTCTAGATTGGAATAGCTCGATTTGTCTATTATCTTCGTCGCTTAAGGCCTTTTCCTCAGCTACTTTTAAGATATCCTCTAGATGATATTTTCCATTATAAAGTCTTTCCAAACCATTCTTAACTTGGTCCATAACATCACGTGAAAAGTTTAGAGGTTGTCTATAGTGTGCTGACAAAATAAACATTCTAAGAACTTCCAAATCATACTCTTCTGCTACTTCTCTCAACGTAAAGAAATTGCCAAGGGATTTACTCATCTTCTCGTTGTCCACTGTAATGAAGCCGTTGTGTAGCCAATAGTTTGCAAAAGTTGCATCGTGTAGGGTTTCAGATTGAGCAATTTCATTTTCGTGATGTGGAAACTGTAAATCCACACCACCTGAGTGAAT
>CAYUJY010000039.1:0-1053 GCA_964445145.1 uncultured Peptoniphilaceae bacterium
AGATTAGAAGTCTTGGTTTTCTTAGCTCCCTTTAATATTCTCTTTAATATATCTAGTTTTTCCATATCATTAAAGAATACTGTTATTCTTGGTCTTCCTTCTTCATCATTTTCCCCTACTAATATACGATCAACAAAAAAAGCAAGAGTTTGCCTATCAATACTTTCAATGCTTTTATACTTCTCTAAGCCTGTAAGCCAATTTTCTTTAGAAGTAAGTATATATTCTAATTCCTCATAGGCTTTCTTTCTATTGATAATTTGTTGTTCTATTTCTTTTATTTTTAATTGGTAGCTTTTTCTAAATGATTGAAATTCTTCTTCATCAATAAGTTCATCTTCTAAATCCATATAAAGAGAACGCCTAAGAGTTTCATACTTCTTCTTTTCAGCAAGTAGGTCATCTAAATCAAGTTCATATTCTGATTTACTTAAATCAGTTTCTCTAATTCTTTCAAATAATTCTTCCTGATATTTAATATGTTGTTTTAAAATATAATCTAGTGAGTTTAAAATATCCTCTTCTCTAAAATTCATACCCTCTCCCCTTTAGCACATCATAAAAATTGCTACCTAATAGTTTATTAAATATTTCATCTGCCTTTTCAATCGGATTTATATCGGCAAACTTTTCTGGATAAAGTATACTACCAATATAATAAGTATTAGCTAATGCCATATCTAGATTTGCTGCATAAGATCTGAAGGAAATTTGTGAATACACTTTTTCCTCTTTAACCGCCTTTAATTGCTTGTAAAATTCCGGATTTGTTTCATAATGTTCATTAATCAAAGGTATTCCATTAAAATCAACAAACAATACATCAGGATCCCATGCCAATATTTGCTCTAAATCCATATTAAATGGACCAGTTTGCTCTGTTTCATTTGCCAAGTTTTTAGCATTAATCCAATGCAATGGTCCATAAAGAGCTTCAGTACCTTCCAAACCATGATGCCCTTTAAAGCTTAGACCTCCTACATATACAGTAGGTTTACTTTCTTCTGGAATATCGGCAGTTTCACCCGTATCATCCGGTTCTTCGGTCCCCCG
>CAYUJY010000039.1:1063-12679 GCA_964445145.1 uncultured Peptoniphilaceae bacterium
TTTTGCCCTTTCTTCCTTCTTATATACCTCTCCCATAATGCGAATTGTCTCATAAGCATCCTCATCCATCATCTTGTCACTGCCTGGAATTAAAACTACTGGAATTCGTGTAGTATTCTGTATAAAATCCGCATTACCCGAATCTAGGGATGACATCATTATTACATCAGGATTTACGGCAATTATCTCTTCTAAATATTGTTCTCCATTGCTACCAATTATAGGCAAATCTTTAAATACATCATAATTTATATAATTATATGGTCGTGCTTCAGACTGTTCCTTTTCATAATCTTCCACTCCAATTACTAATTCCTGAGCATCCATATAACTGGTATACCTAAGGCTCCCTACATTTATACATACTATGCTTTCTACATTCTCTGGTATCTCTACCTCTCTACCTCCACCATCTATAATCACCCTAGTTGTTTCACCATTATCTAGGCCTGAATTATTTGTACCAGAATAATCTTTATTTACTGGCTTTTCAGTACAGGCTGTTAATGCTAATATTAAAACTAAAATAACTAATAATTTAAATTTATTGCTTATTTTTGTTATATTATTTTCCTCCCTATTAAGTAAATTTTTTATTAAAACAAAAAACCACAAAGTAATCACTTATCCGTAAGTGACTAAGCCTTCGTGGTTTTAATCTTTCATATATTATTTATTTTATATTTTCTACTTTTCAAAGCCTAATATTGTTTTCGAACAATATTAATTATAACATGTATCTTATAACTGCTATAGGTTTTCTAATAAAATATCTAATACCTGAAAATCTCATTACCTCTTGAATTCTTTTCTTCATTTCCTTAGAATAGCACTGAGTACTGCAATTTTTACAAATAATCTTCTCGTTCTTATTTCTGCAATTATCAGTTTTTTTATTCGAATATATTTCTAATTCCTTACAATCCTTACATAAATCCCCCCTAGATTTATGTTTAGCCCTACAATATATTCCTATCATTTCAGAAACTACCCGTTTCTTAAATTCCGTTTTACCCATTTTGTCGCCCCTTGGAATTATTGGATTTGTGCCTCATTTAAACTAAATTTAACATCTTCCACCATGGAATATACATATAAATAATAGCCAATGGAATAAGAATTGTTAGAATTAAACCGATTTTTATAACTTTATTAGTTGAATAATACCCACTACCCGAGCCTATCATCAGCACTATTCTATGGAATGGTAACATATAATGTAAGCTTACTGCTGTATTTGAAATCATGATTATTGTTAAAGGATCAATAGCTCCTTTGCTCATGTTTATAATGCTAGGTATTGTAATGGATAATGTTGTAATAGCACTTCCTAATATCATATGAACAACCATATTAATTAAAATAATAATTAAGTATAAATGCTTAGAATTTAAAAATGGTTCAATATTTATATCAGAAAATAAAACTTCTGTTATCCCATTGGAACACATGACTGATCCAATGGAAAAAGCAGCTGTTAGAAAAACCATTAATTGAAAATTAACATCTTTTATATCCTTTAACCTTAAAATCCCAAATATAAACATAAGTATAGTAGCTCCAACTACAACTATTGTAGATGGAATTTTGTGTACGGATTCAAGCATCCACAATACTATAGTTGAAACAATTATTGCTAGAGCAACTTTGTCTTTAGAGTTTATCTCCAAATCCTTTGTTTCCAGTTCTACTGAACTGTCAGATTTATTGGATATATCTCTAAAATCAAAATCTAAATTCTTCTTAAACATAAATATATAAATTATATTAACAATTATACCTATTATTACTGTAGGTACGAACATCCACTGAGTCCATTGAACTCCATTTAACACTGCTCCACCTACATCTAATGCTGCACCATTTAGTATAAAATCTCCAGTCAATAAACCTAAACCTGATGCTGCTGACGAAATAAATAAAGAAAGTAAAATTGCCTCCCTTTGAGCATAACTCAAATTAAATTCGTCCAAATAACCAATCACAATAGATGCCAAAATTACAGTTCTTGCAAATGGATTAGGAATTATAAATACAAATACAAAATTCGCAATAAAGGCTATCCATGTTAGTGTTATAGAATCTTTATTTACCTTTTTAAAAATACTATTTACATATATTCTTATTATATTTGAATTAACAATCCCTATTGATAGTAAAAATGAAAACCCTATTATTATAAAATTTGAAGAAAGTGGAAACTTATATATTTCCCTTAAAGGCGTATTCCCAACACAGGTAAATACAACTAACATAAATATAGATGCATATAGCTGTGGAATTGCATTAGTAGTCCAAGAAAATACAGTGAAAATCAATGTTCCTAGCAAAATATTTTGTTTCAATGTTAACTTATAAGGTAATAGAAATACTACCAAAAGTGCAATAATAATCCCTAAAAATGGTTTTCCTTTCTCTAAATGATTTTGGTTCAAATTTTAGCCCCCCGATATATATATAAGCTATTAATTGTAATTTTAATGATGTGAATATTGTTTCTTCTGTATTAATTTTTTTGACAAAGCATTGGCAATCAGGGTTGCTATTCCTTCTTTATCTAATCCACTATTTAGCCCCTTTAAAAGCTCTTCCATACCTATAATTACCTCATCATTTGGTCCAGGTAATGCTACAATTAATGCTTGACCACTTTTACCTACTGCTATCTTAACACCATCCTTTACATGCCTTCCACTTCCTCTTCTAAACTTTACTATATATGGTGTGCTAGCATTTGCATCTATTCTTAGTATAGCCTCAACCGTCTTATCTTTATCCTCAGCTCCTACATCACCAGTTATTATAATCAGTCCATAACCTTCTAAGACAGCATTAGACAATTTACTAGCAATATGCCTTTCATCATCATCTAAAACATCGCCTAAACTTACCCTATACGAGTATTCTTCTAACTTTTTCCTTATATATGGTGTATTGGTGTCTTCTATATAGCCTTTTTTAACCTCAAATCCTGTTGGAAATACAATTGCTCGTTTTTTAACTTTTTCTTGTATTTCACTTGTCATTTCTTCCATTCTTTTTATAACATCTGCTACTTCACTTTCCTCTAAACTAACCATTCCCAATATTCCATCAGAATGAATATCAGATGAATCAGTCAGTTTAAAACCATCAACTCTAGATAATTCTTGAAATATCTCCTTTTTCTTCCCGAAAAATCGTTCAGCATCTACAAATCTTTCAAGTATATCAAATGTAATATGGGTTTCCCTTACATCCACTACTAAAACCTTAGAATATTCAACACCTAATATATCTGCTAGTCTATTTGATAAATCTGTAAGATTTACATTATCAAGCTCTACATTTTCAATCCATAGTTCTGTTTTCTCTAGAAAATTTAATTTCATTTTCTAAACCCCCATTAAGATACATCTAATTTCATATCTAACATTTTAACATCAATAATTTCTTTTCCAATACACAATATATTGACACCCTTTTCCCTATAGTATCCTATATTGTCCAATTTAACATTTCCAGCAAAGGCTATTGTCTTATCTGATACATTTAATTCATTTAAAATATCAAAACATTTATCTATATCTTTATCATTGCCAGTATCTATCATTAAGATATCTGCACCATATAACACAGCCTGCCTAACTTCTTCTTCCACAGTGTCTACTGTATTATGTATCTGTATCACTTTCTTAAAATCTTTTAAACTTTCTACTGCTTTTAGCGTTTGTGGTATACCACCAAACATTTTTACATAATTTTTATCTAAATATATAAATGGATCATCGCATATTCGGCTACCTATCCCACCAGTTTCTACTGCTTTTCTAAACATAAACTTACATTCCTCAGGAACTTTTTTAAATGAACCACAAACCACCTTTATTTCACCTTGAGATTCCTGTAATGCCCTATATGCAGCAGTAGCAATTCCTGAAGTTTTTGAAAACTTACCAGCTAAAAAATCCTCAGCCTTTGCTAATAATTTTGGTGTAGACCTTATATGTGCTACAATATCTCCTTTGAACACATGGGTTCCTTCTTTTGCAATGTGTTTTATTTCTACACCTAATAAATTTAATCTATCTATAGCTGTTTTAGTGCCTGAAATGACTCCATTATCTTCAGCTATTAATTTTGCATCATAATATTTATCAATTATTGTTTCAAAGATTTTATCTCTTATATCAAATTTATTACCCATTTTATTCACCCTTTCAAGCACCATAACACACTTTTTTATAAAAAATAAGTGTTAATATCTACCAGGGGGTAAAACCCCCGGTAAATATTATTTTATATTATTCTTCCTTTGCTCTAAAATCCTCAGTATCAGCTAGTAGTGAGATTATTACCCCTATTACTAAAGACCAGAAAGGAGCACCTATTCTAAGAATAGTAATTCCACTCATAGCAACTACTAAAGCAGCAAATGTCCCTACCCTAAACTTTCTTGCTGAGAATGCAATATCAAAAGATTGGATTAAAACATTCATCATTGCTACTCCAGCAAGAATACTAATTATACCAGCCGGTAAAGCTCTAACAAACCCTAAAGCTGCACTTGCAAATAGACCAAAGGCAGCAAAGGTAATACCATTTACCACTGATGCAGCATATCTTCCTTCCTTGTTCTCTCCTGCTTCCTCTGAGGAACATATTGCTGTCATTGGTCCTGCTATATTTGCATTGTGTGCACCAAACAAGCCTGATACTATCCCGCCAATTCCTGAAAATATGGTGATTGAGTTGATAGGTGGCTTATAATCTTGAACATATAGTACACCTATCGCCTGGCTGTTTTCAGCTCCTATTACTAATACAGCTAGTGGGATTGAAACCGCTATAATTGAATCTAACTTAAATGTTGGCGCTACTAATCTTGGTGCAATCCATTCTACTCCCCCAGTTGCAAAATTAGTAGAGCCTGTAGCTATTGCTGCACCAACTCCAAGTATTAGTGCAATTAATACTGGAGGAATCTTTTTAACAAATTTGGGAACAACAAAAAATCCAGTTAAAGCTGCCAATCCTACAATCAATGCATCTGTATTTAGTGCACCGCATGCAGGGTCGTACACTTTGTTGACACTGGTTTTACCTACGAGTGTAATATGGGTTAATAATTCTGAAACTTCCTGTGGTGTATAATACTCCCCTCCACTCTTTCCGGCGTTGGAGGCATACATTCCCATCAGATATTAATATGCATCTCCGAAGGCGTCTATGGTGTTGTCTTGATAGTTTCCTAAATTTAATGAGCCTATGCGCTCCATTAACCTTATCAGCTTTTCGTTTCTTTGTTTTACAGTATTTCCCAGTTTGTTAGAGTTTACGTCCAGGTCGTTGAACAGTCCTTTAAAGTTATCTTCACTGTCCGTTCCCTGAGCTGAGGCTTCTATATTTTGAAATGCTTTCGATAGGGTTTCGTTTAAGTCATCGTCAGACTTTGCGCTTTCTTTTACGTTTTCGAAAAGCTGAGAAGGAAGTATAAAATAACCCTTGGTCTTTACGAGATCTACTCTCGCCATTTCTGCATCTTCGTCTGAAAGATTTGCATAATTAAATTCTGTTTCACCTGCTTCTATTTCGCCTTTATTTATAAAGTTCGTCAGGTTTTCTGATATGTATCTATAAAACATCATGCCGAGGATATATTGTTTAAAGTCCCATCCGTCCACGCTTCCTCTGAGGTCGTTTGCAATTCCCCAAATAGTTCTATGGAGTTCTGCCCTTTCTTGTTCTCTAATATTGTCCGCCATATTGCCTCCTTTTTGTTTTCTGTATATTATTATAGCAAATAAGTTGTTATTTTATGCAGTAATAAAAATAATACCCTCTTCTTTAAGGGAGCGGGTATTATTATGTACTGTTAATTTAAATTTCTTATGTGGAGAATTATGATATCTTAATATAATTTTTGGATTATAGGTTTCCTTCTCCGTTATCGGGGCAAAACGGAGTTTGCCCCCTACGATTTAATATTTGGGTATCGGGATAAAACGGAGTTTACCCCCTACGTTAAAATCATCTTGGTCGGTCTATAGTATTACAACTTCTCAACTGGTCTTAATTCTATATAACCCCTCCAGCCTTGTGGTTTTACTTGCATTCTTGGTCCCACTTCTGGAGCGTAGCGATAGCCGTGTACTTCGGGTTTAAATCTATCTAAAAATTCGATGGTTTCTTCTATGGCTTCTTTGTTGTTTTCATCTTCGAAGGGCTCGCCTTGGAACTTAAAATATGTGCAGGCGGGCAACTCGATGATGTCGAAGCCTTCTGGCACTTCACCTTCGTATTCTAAGGGCATTTCAACACCGTGGGCATATGGACCGCAATTTTCCTTGGTTAATCTTTCTGGTAGCCATACTGCTACGGGTTCGTATAGTGCTCCTTCTATTTTTGTGAGGGTGTCCCAAGGTTTTGAATAGTTACTCTCTCCACAGCCCAATTCTTCCACGTAGGAAATATAATCCGTTGCATTTTCACTCCACTTTAAGATCAATTTCCTCGCAGGTCCATTTATTATTTGAAAAAATACTGCTTTTGTGTCTTTCATGTTTACCTCCTAAATTTTATTTTACAAATCCACGAGCTTGCTTATTAACTTCGAAATAAATGGTGGGAGAAGTATAGATGGTACGAGGGATATTAAAAATCCGAACGCCCACTCTCTTATGAGTATGCTAAAGAATGAGGGTGTGATTCCCATGTTCTTTATTAACATTGCTGTCGACATAAATAGTGACATCCCTGCTGCCATAAATATTCCGAAGAGCATATTTTCATATTTCTTATCTATTTTCATTTTCACACTCCGTTTAATTTCCTTTTCTTTAATTATAGTTAATACATTGGAATTAATCAATTTTACATTATTGTTGTGCATAAATTGTTTATAAATTTAGCATTTATTATGTTAAGAATTTATTAAAAGAGCTAAAATAATCCCAAAATTTGCGTGTTTTATATTATAATAAAGATGATAATAAATTTAGGAGGATATTGACATGGGACTATTTGACGTAATTGATGATAAAATCAAAGGCAAGGGCATTAAAATTGTACTACCCGAGGGAAATGATATCAGAGTTATAGGAGCTGCTATCAGATTACTCAATGACGAAATGATTCACCCAATCGTACTGGGCGAAAGGGACACTGTTCTTAAATTAGCTGAAGAAAATGGTGTGGATGCCAGTGGACTTGATATTGTTAACCCTAAGACGTTCGAAGGCTTCGAAGAGTTAGTAGCTGCTTTTGTTGAAAGAAGAAAAGGCAAAATCGATGAAGAAGGCGCTAGAAAACTTCTTAACGAAGACCCTAACTACTTTGGCACTATGTTAGTTTATACGAAACAAGCAGATGGTTTGGTATCAGGTGCTACAAGGTCTACAGGAGATACGGTTAGACCAGCACTACAAATTATTAAAATGCAACCTGGTTTTTCAAAGACATCTGGAGTTTTCTTCATGGTTAAGGGTGAGGAGCAATATGTATTTGCAGACTGTGCTATTACAATCGCACCGGATGAAAATGACCTATCAGAGATTGCAGTGCTTTCAGCTATTACAGCAAAACAATTTGGTATGGATCCTAAAATTGCAATGCTAAGCTTCTCAACAAAGGGATCAGCGGCATCTGATGAAGTGGATAGAGTTTCAAATGCTACAAAGTTAGCTCGAGAAAAAAATCCTGAATTAAAAATTGATGGTGAATTGCAATTTGATGCGGCATTCGTGCCATCAGTAGGAAAATCTAAGGCACCTGGTTCACCTGTAGCTGGAGAAGCCAACGTATTTATATTCCCGTCCCTAGAAGCAGGAAATATCGGATATAAGATAGCTCAAAGATTGGGTGGTTACGAAGCAGTAGGTCCATTACTACAAGGACTAAATAGCCCAGTTAATGACTTATCCCGTGGATGTAATGAAGAGGATGTTTACAAGTTATCCATGTTAACGGCAGCACAAACTTTAATAGACTAATTGTAGAAAGGATGGGGCGAGACTAGCGCCCTGTTCTTTTTTTGTAACACAATTTAGATAATCAAATGTTATAATGCTTCCATGGAGGTAATTATGAAAAAATTAAAAATTATATTTATTATATTGGTATTAGCTCTTATGGTGACATCATGTGGTAAGAAAAACACTGAGGTTGTACCCCCTTCTGAAGTAGAAACTAAGGAAAATAACAAGGGTGAAACGACACCAGATAAGGAAGTTGTTAAGGAAAATGAGAATGTAACAGGATTTGAATTTGTTGGAGAAGATGAGCTTGATAAGTTTTTAAATTTGGAAAAAGTTGTGGGTGGTCTGAAGTCTGAACCATTTGGTGCGACGTCTCCATTTATGGCATATGCGGATGATAATCATGCTGCAATTATTACCCATAAGGGAATTCTGATAATTGATTTGGCCGAGGAAAGGATAATTAATGCAATAGATGCTGAGACTAAATTAAATAGAACCATGGGTGATGCAACCACGGCAGTTTTAGGTAGTGAAGATTATATTATGGCTTATAATGAGGGTTTCGGTGTAGTGCCCGATGAAGATTTTTACATTTATTCAATTAAAGAGAATAAATTGATGAAGAGTAACAAGGAAGATATAAAGTATTTTAATATATCAGATTATACTAATGAATACGACGAAATGGTGAGAAACATTATAGAAATTTCAGACACACAAGAATATAATTCTATAAAGGTGAATAATAATTTGATAGTTTTTAGGTCAGATTATAATGATAGTGACAATTGGAATATGTATATATTAGATTTGGAGCAAGATGGTTATAGGGAGTTTAGTATATTTGATTAGCCTTTTAGATAATAATTAATTAAAACCCGACAGGTGATTTGTCGGGTTTTATTTTGCGTTTGTAAATATTCCATAAATCGTACTCCCTAGAAATATAAAAATTACAGCAAGCATAGCTTTGTTCATTATTAGCACTGTTAGAATTGGGTTTACTGTAAATATGCTAAATAGATTAAATCCAAAAAATGGTAATATTGGAGTTAAATACAAAAGTATTAATAGTATGTTTATTATTAGCGGTATAGTGAAATTATACACATTTATATTTTTTGAAAAGTATGCAAACATCATACCTACGATGATTAATGAAATTATTGCTAGACCATAGGACTTATAAAAATAGTTTAACGTATTGAAGTCCATTCCCATTTGGATTCTAAAAACATCTTCTAAATACGCATATACGCCTGTTATTGAGATGGATATAAGTAATATAATGCCAAGAACTATTCCATTTGTATGCTTTTTCATATTTTCACCTTTTCTGGTTGTTAATTTTATAATACCCAATATTGTTGTGAGTAATACTTGTTTGGGAGACATGTGTTGTAAATATAATTTATCGCCATTTAGTGTCGGCGGTGGGTCTGAGAAAAACCAAACCTTAGTGGTGTCACGAATTACTTAATGTCTTCTGATTTATTTTATGCATAAATCTTCACTTCGTAATGTGGGTGTCCAATAGGGCCACCCGCTACATCGTCACAACATTATTTTCGTAGGGGGCGGCCTTATAGACGCCCCTATGTGTATTGAGCTAAAAATAATTGTCAACCCAGCGGAAACTTCGTTTATGGTATCAAAAAATACTTAATGCCTTCTGATTTATTTTATGCATAAATCTTCACTTCGTAATTTGCGTGTCCAGTAAGGCCACCCGCTACGTTAAGTTATTTGGGTGTCCGATAGGGCCACCCGCTACGATAAAGGTTATCGTGGTTTGGAGTAAAAAAAAGAGACCTCTGGGGTCTCAATTATTATACTAATTCTAGTATTGCTACTTCTGCGCTATCTCCTCTTCTTGGTCCCATTTTTAGGACTCTTGTGTATCCACCGTTTCTTTCTGAATATTTCGGTGCGATTTCAGAGAATAGTTTTGTTACAACGTCTTCGTCGTATAGATATGCCAGTGCTTGTCTTCTAGCGTGTAGGTCGCCACGTTTTCCAAGAGTTATCATTTTCTCAGTCATTCTTTGAGCTTCTTTAGCTCTTGCTAATGTGGTTTCTATCTTGCCGCTTTTAAGCATAGATGTTGTTAAGTTTCTAAGCATTGTTGATCTATGAGCTGTAGGACGTCCAAGCTTTCTTAGCTTTGCCATCTTTTCCTCCTTTAAATCTCTTCTTTTCTCAAACTCAAGCCCAATTCCGCGAGCTTCTTTTGCACTTCGTCAAGTGATTTCTTTCCTAGATTTCGAACTTTCATCATGTCTTCTTCAGATTTGTTTGCCAGTTCTTCTACTGTGTTGATATTTGCTCTCTTTAGACAGTTATAGCTTCTAACTGATAAATCAAGTTCTTCAACGGTCATTTCTAGAACTTTCTCCCTTGTATCTTCTTCTTTTTCCACCATGATTTCTACTTTGTGTACACTTTCTGTAAGTCCCACAAATAGTTCCAAGTGCTCAATTAAGATTTTTGACGCTAAGCTTATTGCTTCTGTCGCCATCATCGAGCCGTAGGTTTCAACTTCCAAGATTAATCTCTCATAGTCAGTTCTTTGTCCTACTCTAGTGTTTTCACTTTTCCAGTTAACGGATTTAACCGGTGAGTAATTTGAATCGATTAAGATTGCTTCTATTTCTGTATTTTCTTCTTTGTTCATCTCGGCAGGAACATAACCACGTCCACGTGATACTTCCATTTCCATATACAAATGGCCGTCTTCGTTTAGTGTTACGATGTACTGATCGGGATCAACTATCACTACGTCTGTACCGGTAATGATATCTGACGCTTTTACTTCACATGGTCCAACCATATCTATTAATACTGATACTGAGTCTTCTGAATCCATCTTTAACACCAAATCTTTGATGTTTAGGATCAGTTCCGGTACGTCTTCCAACATGCCTGGTACTGTGTCGAATTCGTGTTGAACTCCTCTTATCTTGATTTTAGATACTGCTGCACCTGGTAGTGAGGATAAAAGTATTCTTCTTAAGGAATTACCTAAGGTTATAGCATAACCGCTCTCCAGTGGCTCTATTATAAATTTCCCATAATTTGAGTCTTGTGTGTCGTTTTGTATTATAATTTTAGGTCTTTCTATTTCTATCATTAACAAAGCCTCCTTATCAAAGCATGTAAGAAGTATTAAACTCTTCTACGTTTAGGTGGTCTACATCCATTATGTGGTATTGGAGTTACGTCTTTTATCATGCTTACATCCAGTCCGGCAGCTTGCAACGCTCTGATTGCTGCTTCTCTTCCTGAGCCGGGGCCTTTTACGAAAACTTCAACAGTTTTCAGTCCATGCTCCATAGCTTTTTTAGCTGCTGTTTCTGCGGCTTGTTGTGCTGCATATGGAGTAGACTTTCTGGAACCTCTAAATCCTAATTGACCAGCGCTTGCCCATGAAAGTACATTTCCGTTGGAATCGGTTAGTGTAACCATTGTATTGTTGAAGCTAGACGCGATGTGAGCTTGGCCTTTGTCGACGTTTTTACGCTCTTTTCTTTTTACACGTGTAACTTTACCTTTTTTTGGTGCCATTTAGCTATTACCTCCTTTATTATTTCTTTTTAGATACTAGCTTCTTAGGGCCTTTTCTAGTCCTAGCGTTAGTCTTAGTTCTTTGTCCTCTTAC
>CAYUJY010000040.1:0-1371 GCA_964445145.1 uncultured Peptoniphilaceae bacterium
ATTGCTCTAACAGCCTCTTGTTCACCTTGAAGTTCAGCAACAGCTATGTAAGCAGGATACATTTCGGTCGCTTCAAAAAGTTCACCATTAATAGCTCCTTGAAGGTTTTCAGAAGTGTTTGACAATCCAAATCCGCCACCTGAAGTTACAGCGAAATCTCCAGCACAATCTCTTAGTGCTTTGAAATGTAGAGTTGCATGAACTTGTTCAGCATCTGATGTAGCGTTGAATAGTCTAGCTACAGTTGGGAAATTTTCTTTTTCTGCTGTTTGAGCCCAAATTCTGTATCTCATGTGTGCTTGGCTTTCTCCACCGTACGCTGATCTTAGGTTGTCTTGTGTCATTGCTCTTACCATAATAATTCCTCCTATAATTTAATCAATATTGTTTCAATAAAGATTATATACCGTAATTTTAAAAAAATCAATAATTAGAATGAATATTAAATTTTACTTACATTAACCCAACCCATTGCCTTGGAAGATTCCTCTAACTCTTGTAAACTGAGCTTTACAGCACTATTATCGCTCCCACACGCTGGATAGACTATATCAAATCTTTTTAAAGATTCGTCTAGATATACCTTTACGTCTTCCTTAATTCCAAAGGGACATATTCCTCCCTGTTCGTGACCGATTCTTTCGTTGGTCTCTTCTGGGGATAGCATTTTTGCTTTTGTTTGGAAGACATCTTTAAATTTTCTATTATCAGTTCGGGCATCGCCTGCAAGTATAATTAGTATTGTTTCACCCTTTAAATCATATGCCATGGATTTTGCAATTCTAGCTTCTTCCGTTCCAACAGCCCTTGCTGCTAGTTCCACAGTCGCGCTGGATGTTTCAAATACTTTTATCCTATCCTCGAGATTATATTGTCTTAAATGCTCCTTAGCACTTTCAAAAGCCATTATTCTATCATCTCCATCTTTCGTGTTTGGTCATAGGTAATTAGTGCATCAATCATTTCATCAAGATCGCCATCAATAAAATTGTTCAATTTATAAAGAGTCATATTTATTCTGTGGTCCGTAACTCTACCTTGTGGAAAGTTGTAGGTTCTGATACGTTCAGATCTATCACCCGTACCAACTTGAGATTTCTTCTCATCTGCCAACTCTTTATTTTGTTCTTCTAGCATTAAATCGTATAATTTTGCCTTTAGAATTTTCATAGCTTTATCTTTGTTCTTAAGTTGAGATTTCTCATCTTGGCAAGATATTACAATACCCGTAGGAATGTGTGTTAACCTTACTGCTGAATCCGTTGTATTTACAGATTGTCCACCATGTCCACTGGATCTAAACACATCTACCCGAACATCCTGTGGATTTATTTCCACTTCCACGTCATCAACCTCTGGAAGTACTGCTAC
>CAYUJY010000040.1:1381-12623 GCA_964445145.1 uncultured Peptoniphilaceae bacterium
TATGGATTCTGCCTGAGCTTTCAGTTTCAGGGACTCTTTGCACCCTATGAACTCCTGATTCATACTTTAGTCTCGAATATGCACCTTTTCCCTTTATCATAAAGATAACTTCCTTATATCCACCTATGCCAATTTCATTGGTGTTCATAATATCGACTTTCCAATTATGACGCTCTGCATAACGTACATATTGTCTATACAAGGTTCCTGCAAACAGTGCAGCTTCATCTCCACCTGCTCCACCTCTAATTTCCACTATTACGTTTTTCTCGTCATTTTCGTCCTTAGGTATTAAGAGTATTCTAATTTCATCTTCCAGCCTGGCAATTGTCTCTTCCAGTTCCTTAACTTCTTCCTTGACCAGTTCTCTCATATCATCATCGAGCTTTTCATCGAATAGTTCCTTAGAACCCTTAAGGCCTTCTGTAGCTTCAGTATATTCCCTATACTTCGTTACAATCTCAGTTAGGTCTGAATGTTCCTTCGCAGTTTTTTGATATAATGCTGGGTCATTTAAGATGTCAGGATTCATCAAATCCTTCTCAAGTTCCACGTATCTATCTTCAAATACGGCTAAATTTTCGTACATATTAGTCCTCCATTATGGCCTTAACAACTCGGTCATGGCCTTGTAAATCTTTTATTATTTTTTTATTATTAAATCCATGGTCCAAAAGCAAATTCTTTACATCTTGGCCCTGGTCGTATCCAATTTCAAAAAGTAAATATCCATTTGGTTTCAAATATTTCCTTGATTCCGCAACTATTTTTCTATAGAAGTAAAGTCCGTCTTTACCCCCGTCTAACGCCAATGTTGGCTCTTGTTTTACTTCAATTTGCAAGTTATTCATATCCTCCGTTTTAATATAGGGTGGATTTGAAAAAATTATATCATATTTACCACCAATATTTTCAAATACATCGCTATTAATAAACTGGAGATTTGAAATTTTATATTTTTCTTTGTTAATTTCGCAAACAGCTAGTGCTTCATTTGAAATGTCAGCACCTGTGACGGAAGATTCAGGGTTTTCCATGGCTATTGTGGCTGAAATGGCGCCACTTCCTGGACCGATTTCGAGTATTGCCGGGTTATTAAGACCCGTAGAAATTCTAATTACTTCATAAGCTAAATTTTCCGTATCAAATCTAGGTATCAGCACTCTTTCGTCTACATAATAATCATAACCATAAAAATTAGCAGAATTAATTATATATTGCAGTGGTTCACCTTTTTTTCTGCGATTTATTATATTTTTAAATTTTGTTTGTACTTCTTCATCCACTACATCTTCCTCAGCAACGCTGATTTGTGAATAGGTTTTGTCTAATAAAAATGAGAGTATCCTTCTACTCTCATTTAATGGAACTGTATATTGGTTTTTTGATAATTCCTCTACACCGTACTCCAATAATTCCTTAATTACCAATTGTCATCTTCTCCTTCTGATGGCAATACACTCTTAAGTGCTGCGATGGCAACCTCGATTTGAGAGTCATCAGGCTCTCTTACTGTCGCATATTTTTGTATCATCATTCCTGGAAACGAAAGTACGGAACACAATTTGTTTTCATGTTTTCCCATAAATCTATTTACTTCATATGAAATTCCAGCAATTATTGGAAATGCCAATATTCTAGTTAGAAATCTCATCAATGGATTAGGCCAACCAAAAAATGATAGCACTACAATACTGACGAGCATAACCATAAACAAAAAGGATGTACCGCATCTTTTATGCATAATAGGATACTTTTTAATGTTCTCTACTGTTAATTCCTCATTAGCTTCGTAACAATGTATGCTTTTATGTTCGGCACCATGATACTCAAAAACTCTTCTTATATCATCTAACTTGGAGATATAAACAAGATAAACGAAAAAAACTGCTATTCTTATTACACCTTCAAATAAGTTCAGTATTATGACATTGTTTGTAAATCTAGTGGCAAAGGATGCTATGAAATTTGGTAAGAGCATGAAAAGTCCAATAGTTAATCCAATTGAGGTTAGCATTATGAGAAATGTCTCCATATTGGTCATTGGCTTTTTTTCGCCCTTTGTATCAGTTTCATCTTCCCAAAAATCAGCGGAGTACATTAGAGCTTTTACACCAATAAATAAAGCTTCTCCCAGCGCCACAACGCCCCTTACAAAGGGCAATTGCAGAAATTTATGTTTTTTTGACGGTAGATTTATATTCTCTACCTTTAATTCTATATCTTTATCGGGTTTTCTAACAGCAATTCCAATTTTTGAAGGTCCCTTCATCATGACCCCTTCAATTAGCGCTTGTCCTCCGATAGTTGTTCTTTTCAAATAAATTACACCTCTAACTAAGAAACCCGCTCACAATAAAAATTGTTTAGTTTTTCTTATAATTAAAAGGCTAGTGTCACCACTAACCCTTTATTTGTTATCTCTATTGTATTTCTTCTTGAATTTTTCAATTCGGCCACCAGCCTCAGTAAACTTTTGTTTACCTGTGAAGAAAGGATGACATTCAGAACATACTTCCACTCTAAGCTCTGGCTTTGTTGAACCTGTCTTAAAAGTATTTCCGCATGCGCATGTTACAACTGCTTCTTGATAATTTGGATGTATACCTTCTTTCATTTTATCACCTCTCTTTATTTATTAACTCGATTATATATTTTAACACAGTTTTCTCTATATATCAAATGTTTTTTCCGTTTTGCCCTCGATGTATTCCATTCTCTCTTTTATCTTTTTTTCAAATCCAACAGACTTGGGCTCATAGTATTTTTTCTTTATTCCACCTTGTAAATAATCCTGCTTTACAATTGCATCATCGTAATCATGATTGTATTTATACTTGACTCCTTTGCCTGCATCTCCCACATGAATATTCTTCAAGTGTTCAGGTACTTCTAAGGATTTTGATGTACTTACATCCTCCATGGCGTCCTTAATAGCTAGATATGCTGTATTACTCTTCAGTGCGGTGGCTAAATATATTGTAGCTTCCGCAAGGGGTATTTTAGCTTCTGGCATTCCTATGAATGTCACAGCAGAAAATGCAGAGTTGGCAATCGATAGTGCACCCGGGTCTGCAAGTCCTATGTCTTCAGCAGCTGATATTACAAGTCTCCTCGCAATAAATCGTGGGTCTTCACCTGAGTTTAACATAAGTGCTAGGTAATAAATTGCAGCATTGGGGTCAGACCCCCTTATACTTTTAATAAATGCACTGATTACGTTGTAGTGTTGTTCACCATCTTTATCATATCTTAAATTTACACTTTGTATGCAGTTTGCAATGACTTCGAGGTCAATTACAATTTCTCCATCCACATTTGGGGGCGTTGAAATTACTGCAAGTTCAAGGGTGTTAAGCAAGTTTCTAGCATCTCCCTCGACGTGGTTTACAAGATAATGTACCGCGCGGTCATCAATCCTTATATCTAGATTTCCATATCCCTTATCTGTATCATTAAATACTCTCTCAGTTAGCTGAAATAAGTCCTCGTCTGATAGGGCATTAAATTGAATTATTCTACTTCTAGAAAGTAGGGCTTTATTAACTTCAAATATAGGATTTTCAGTCGTTGCACCAATCAATATAACAATGCCCTTCTCCACATAGGGAAGTAGGACATCCTGTTGCGCTTTATTAAATCTATGAATCTCGTCTATAAATAATATAGTCTTTTTGTTGTATACCTTCAGGTCAGTTTCTGCAAATTGGATAATTTGCTTTATATCCTTAACACCCGAGGTAACTGCCGATAATCTATGGAAATTATTTTTTGTAGTATTGGCTATTATGCTAGCTAAAGTAGTCTTACCTGTCCCAGGTGGTCCATAAAATATCATCGATGTCAATTTATCTGAATAAATCAGCCTATTTAGCAGCTTGCCCTCACCTATTATGTGAGATTGACCTACGAATTCTTCTAAATTGTGCGGTCTAAACCTCTCTGCCAAGGGTTCGTGTTTGTCCTTATTAATTTTCAAACCTAAGTCAAATAAATCATCCATTTGAACTCGTCTCGTTAAACATTTTTTTCAACTCATCCATAAAGGAATTAACATCTTTGAATTGTCTGTAAACTGAGGCAAATCTCACGTAAGAAACATCATCGATATCCTTGAGTTCTTCCATTACCATTTCACCGATAAGCTCGGATTTTATTTCTTTGTCTAAGGAATTGTATACTTTTTTCTCTATATTGTCCACGCTCTCTTCTATTACTGACAGTGGAACGGGACGCTTTTCACAGGCTCTAATCATTCCATTTAAAATCTTTGTACGATCATATGCCTGTCTGGTTCCATCTTTTTTTATTATTACAACTGGAACTTGTTCTATTCTTTCATAGGTGGTGAATCTTTTACCGCATTCAATACATTCTCGTCTTCTTCTTATTGTTTGATTTTCATCAGTAGGTCTGGAATCCAGAACCTTTGAATCTTCATATCCACAATATGGGCACTTCATAAAATTCCTCCATCTAAAACAAAAACGTATCCTAGGATACGTTTTTGATAACTATTTCAACCAATCAGGTATATTCAACCCTGTCAAATCTTCGGCAGTCTTTTTAACTGTTGCCTTATCTACTGTACTTTCAGCTTCCCCAGAATCTCTTCCGACTTCTTCTTCACTAAATCCAGTTGCGATTACCGTAATCTTGATTTCATCAGCCATTGCTTTATCAATGCCTGCTCCGAATATAATATTTGCTTCTTCAGACACAGCAGATCTTATTAGTTCAGCAGCCTCAGTGATTTCGAAAATTCCTAGGTCTTCTCCACCTGTTATGTTTATAAGAACAGATCTAGCACCTTCAATTGAAGTTTCTAGTAATGGACTCTTAATTGCCATTCTGGATGCTTCTTGTGCTCTCTCATCGCCTTGAGCTGTACCGATTCCCATATGTGCGATTCCCTTGTTTTCCATAATTGACTTAACGTCTGCAAAGTCAAGGTTAATTAAACTTGGAACGCTGATTAAATCAGAAATACCTGTGATACCTTGTTTTAAAACCTCATCAGCCATTTCGAATGACTTTTGAACACTAGTTTTCTTATCTGAAATTTGTAGCAATCTGTCGTTAGGAATAGTTACTAAAGTATCTACTCTTTCAAGTAGCTCTGCAACACCAGATTCAGCTTGTTTTTGTCTCTTCGAACCTTCGAAGGAGAATGGTTTTGTCACCACTCCTACTGTAAGTATGCCCATACCCTTAGCTATATCAGCGACTACTGGAGCACCTCCAGTACCAGTTCCACCGCCCATACCTGCAGCTATGAATACCATGTCAGAACCTTGTAGAGCTGATTTAATTTCTTCGATGCTCTCTTCAGCAGCTAGTCCTCCAACTTCAGGATTTCCTCCGGCTCCAAGACCTTTTGTCAATTTTTCGCCTAATTGTAATTTTGTTTGTGCTAAAGAGGTCTTTAATGCTTGTCTATCAGTATTGGCAGCGATGAACTCGATACCCTTGACACCACTACTTATCATTCTGTTGACAGCATTATTGCCGCCTCCACCAACTCCAATTACTTTAATTTTAGCAAATCCATCATTGTCAATTTCAAAATCTAACATTATTTTCCTCCTTAAATATATGTATGTATATAAATACATTTATTCTAAATAATCCTTATAATATTGTATTATTATTATTCTAAATAGTCAACAAATATTTGAAATATCTCACTTTTAGGGGTGTTTTTATATATATTGTGTACTTTTATTCATAAACCAATATAGGATTGGGACCTTCTTCCATTAAAATCATTACTGCCTTTTGTGATGATTGATCTGACATGGATGCAATCATTTGATCGAGCACTTTTAGTTTATACTCCACATTGCTGTAACTTCCAAACGCTACAACAACGTCACTATTAAGGGTTAGTTCAGCCTTATCCTCCAATAGTGTAATGCTTTTAAATTTATCAATTCCAGAGCCATCAAAGATTTTCTCTAGAAGTTTATTTTGTTCCGCAGTGGCAAATTTGAATATTTGTACTCCTACTTCAATATCAGTAGTATCCTCGATACCCTTTAAGTTACAAAGATTTAGTTGTAAGTTTGCACTCTTATCGATTACATATCCCCATTTGTCTATCAGGGCATAATTTTGTAATACTTGCAAGGTGGCAGCAGGCTTTCTTTCCAATACTTCAATTACCACTTTGTTTGGAAAACTTCTATTTATCTGGACTGACTCAATAAAAGTATTTTCCATTATTTTATTTATAGCGCTGTTTTTATCCAAAAAGAAAAACTTATCCTCGTTGTCAATTCCAGAGAGCGAAATTATATTTTCCTTGCTAGCCCTAGCATTTCCAGTTACTTCCACAGTAGAAATATTGAAAATTGGAAGCATCATAAATCCTACGATCAATAACACTACCAATAAAACAAGAAATAATAATCTATGATATTTAATTTTTCTTCTTTTTTTTTGTCTTCTAACTGTATTCATAACACCATTTATTCTATTAGGCTAAGAATTTCCTTTACTATTATTTCAGATGCATTTCCTTTAGATAAATTCTTTGAATTTTCAGACATTGATTTTAATGTTTCTCCGTCACAGAGAATATCATTAATCATGTCGTTTAAAATAATTCCATTAAGTTCCTTCTCTAAAATAACTTTCGATGCATTTGCACTTTCGAAAGCCCTTGCATTATATTCTTGGTGATTTTCAGCAGTATATCTCTTAGGTATTAGTATGCTAGGTATCCCCAAATAGGAAATTTCTGCTAAGGATATTGCACTGGAACTAAGAATTGCTAAGTCCGCAGCCATGAGTAACTCTGGTATATCATGGGAATAATCCAATATTGTAAACTTCTCATGGTCTATAATTCCCATTTTCTTCATATCATTTAAAAATTCATCATAATGAGCTTTACCGGTAATATGGATTAGCTTGTAATCACATTCATCAGGCTTTTCCATAATACTAAGCACTGCTTTATTTATCGATTTTTGTCCGCCACTTCCACCGAAGGAAACCACCAACTTATCATCTTCTAGTAGCTTATATTTGTCCCTTGATGAAAGTTTGTTCAGATTTTTAAAATCCTCCCTTATGGGATTGCCACTGAGAAAACACTTATCATTTGAAAAATATTTTCTCGCGTCATCAAAAGCAATTGCTATTTTATCTGCTTTCTTGCCCAATATTTTATTTGCTTTTCCTGGATATGCATTTTGCTCTTGAATTACTGTCTTTATTTTTTTTAATTGAGCCACGTACATTACTGGAAAAGAAACGTATCCACCAGTTCCTATTACAACATCAGGTTTAAATTTCTTTATTACTTTATTTGCATCAAGTAAGCCTTTTATTAGTTCTACAGCTGATTCTAAAGATTCCATGCTGAGATTTCTAGGCATTCCCTTTACCCTAATGGGAGTGTAGTCGATATTTTCCCTGGAAGTTAACTCTTTTTCTATCCCATCAGGTGTACCTGCATATAGAATTTTAGCAGATGCATCTACTCGTTGTATTTCTTTAATTATTGAAAGTGCAGGATAAATGTGTCCTCCTGTACCTCCACCTGAAATTAAATAGTTCATTGGTTGTTTCTCCTGTTGTTTTTAATGGAAATATTAAATAATATCCCAGTGCTTCCCATGGTCATTATTAGTGATGTACCGCCATAACTTATGAATGGCAACGTGATTCCCGTTACTGGCGCAAAGCCTATGGCTACCATTATATTAAAAAAAGCTTGTATTATTATCATTGAAGTAATACCAACTGCTAGGTATTTACCAAATTTGTCTCTGCAGTTTGAAGCTATGCTATAACCTCTCCACATAAAAACTCCAAACAACAATACTAGAAGTATTGTACCTACTAGTCCAAATTCTTCTCCAAGTACTGCAAAAATAAAGTCGTTGTACACATGGGGTATGTACGTGAATTTCTGGACTCCTCGGCCCAATCCAGCACCAGTGACCCCACCCAACGCCAGTGCGTAAAGGGAATTCATTAATTGGTATCCCGAAGTCAACCTAGTCGAAAAGGGATCCATAAAGCTAAGCAAACGCGGAATTCGATAAGCAAACCTTGGAGAATTTATCCCAAAATACCCCAATCCCGCTGCTGCAACTCCCAGTAGTGCCAGGTGATTCAGCCTCATACCAGAAACAAATAAAATCGAAGATAGTCCCAAAAAAATTACCATTGATGAACTAAAGTCTTTTTGTAACACTAATAATACAAAAAAGACAATAAACGCAGCTGCAATCAATGTATTTTTCAAATTTCTCACCTTTGTGCCTATTCCATCAAGATAGAATGCGATAAATATTACGGATGCAACCTTAAGTATATCGGAAGGCATAAACGCAGGAATAAGGGGTAAATCTAACCATCTCGTTGAGCCTAATCTATCATCACCTAAGCCGGTATATAGCAATAAGTTTGCAATAATTGCAAAAAATATTATAAGCAATGCCAACTTTTTATAATTTTTATAGTCAAATAGAGTCGCCAGATACATGACCAGCAACCCTAATAATAATGACCTTAAATGTCGGATTATGAAATGGTATCCGTTTTCAAACTTGAAAACACCCTCAGGCCATGAAGCACTGAAAACCAATAGTGACCCTAATATTAAAAGTATCATCACATCTATTAATAATATTTTATCTATATACTTAAAAATTTTAAACCTTTTTGACAAATCATTACCCACTATTCCATTGATCTTACTATATCAATAAATTCATTTCCTCTTACTTCATAGTTTTTAAACATATCCCAACTAGCACAAGCTGGCGAAAGTAATATTATATCCCCATCAGTAGCAAGCTCGTTTGATTTATGTACTGCGTCTTTAAGTGTATCCACAATAAACACTTTGTCGTAACCCAAGCCTATTGCAGTATCATATAGTAAATTTTTTGTTTCTCCCAGGGTTACTATAGCTTTAATCTTATCTTTGCCAAATTGAAGAAGTGGAGTAAAATCCACCTTTTTATCGTAGCCACCTAGTATTATTACAATGGGCTCCACAAATGAATCTATGGCTTTCTCTGTAGAATCTGGGTTGGTTCCCTTGGAATCATTGTAATACTTTATTCCTTTGATATCTGCAACAAATTCTAGCCTATGGGGCACTCCCTTGAATTTATAAATGGCATTTTGCACGGCCTCTAAATTTAAATCCAATTTATACGCCACAGCTAGTGCATACATAATATTATAATAATTATGCATTCCCTTTATAAAGACCTTATCACATTCTAGTTGAAAAATAACCTGATAATTTTCTGAAATATTTATATAGCCATTTTCATACCAAATACCATTTTCCAATTTATGTAAACCACTGATAAATATGACTTCTGCTTTCACATTACTTAAATTCCGAAGTATTTCATCATCATAGTTTAAGATTGCTAAATCACTCTCTAACTGGTTTTCTAAAACATTCAATTTTGCCCTTATGTAGCTATTGTAATCACCGTGGTAATCCAAATGGTCGACAGTGATATTTGTTATAATTGAAATATCGGGTTTAAAGGTATAGATGTCATCAAGCTGAAAACTGCTACACTCTATCACAAGGTATTCGTCTTCAGAAAAAACAAAATCAGAAATAGCCCCAACGCCTATATTGCCAATCGCGGAG
This sequence comes from uncultured Peptoniphilaceae bacterium, assembly GCA_964445145.1. Classification (GTDB taxonomy): domain Bacteria; phylum Bacillota; class Clostridia; order Tissierellales; family Peptoniphilaceae; genus CAYUJY01. The sequence continues at coordinate 11,019 of CAYUJY010000040.1, forward strand.
CTAGTTTTTCCACACTTATTTAGTATTTCATTAATGAGGGTTGTAGTTGTGGTTTTTCCGTTCGTTCCCGTAACTGCTAACAGCTTCGATTTGCCCTTCAACATATATCCTAATTCTATATCGGATATTATTCTGTAGTTGGCTTGTTTAATTAGTGAAACCGCTCCATTTGTCGGCTTTATTCCAGGACTTTTCATAACATAATCGTATTGTTTAGAAAGTATATCCTCGAAGTTGAAAATATAATTTATATTACGGTTTTTATAATTATCAGGTACATCTGCCTCTGAGTTGATGAAATCATCATAAACACTCACCGTATGACCCAACTTTAATAGAGTGTCTACCGCACTCTTCCCACTTATACCCAGTCCTAAAACCAGTATTCTCATTTGTTTGTCCAAGACACACCTCTACAATATAGATATAACTCCAATTGCAGTGAATATTAAAGTAATGACTGAGAACACAAACACCACCTTTGTTTCACTCCAGCCTAATGCTTCGAAATGATGGTGGATTGGGCTCATTAAAAACACTCGCTTTCCTCTAAGCTTCACTGATAATACCTGTATTATAACAGATAATGTCTCAATTACAAATATTATGCCTATTATGGGTAGTAAAAGGATGGTATCAGACAATACAGCTATGGCTGCAAAAGCTCCCCCTATAGCTAGTGAACCGACATCACCCATAAATACCTTTGCTGGAAATCTATTGTAGTTTAAAAATCCTAAAAGCGAACCTGCAACAGTTAATCCATACATGGCGATACTATGTTGATTTGTTGCAATAGTGATAATCCCAAACCCTATTAAAGATAATATGGAAACACTGGAAGCCAATCCGTCTAGTCCATCGGTTAAATTAACACTATTTACAGTACCTACTATTACAAACATGGTTATGGGATAATATAGCAATCCTAAATCCAGTCTTCCTAAATTTGCAAATGGCATAACAATACTTGTACTAGGGTTTATTTGCATCTTGAAAAATATCAAAAGGAAAGAAAATACAATTTGACCAGACATTTTTTGATACGCTCTAAGTCCCAAATTTCTTTTCTTAACTACTTTTATATAGTCATCAATAAACCCAACAAGCCCAAACCCTAACATGGACATCAAACAAATATATATCTTAGAATCCTTTATGCCAAATACAAGTAAAGTGACCAAGGTAGAGAACATAAAAATAATGCCCCCCATCGTTGGCGTGCCTGCTTTTTGTAAATGTGATTTTGGACCTTCTTCCCTTATACTTTGTCCAATTTTCAATTTTCTCAATTCTGGGATAATTATCGGCCCAATAATAAGGCTAATAATTGCTGCGATTATTATATGTTCTAAATAAAATGTAAACATGTTAACTCCTTGATAGGATGCATATACGACTCAAGTCATATATGCATCGTTTTCTATTCAAGAACTCCGTCTATCAGATTGTTATCCGGTTTTAATTCGTCGGTTACTTCAGGCTCATAGTCCCCTAAAATAAATTCTACAACGCCGTTCTTTTCTATGGTTTCTGAATAGGTAGGTATTTGTTCCATTATAAGTCCTTCACCTTTGAACAAATATCCTAAGCCTAATTTTTCTA
>CAYUJY010000041.1:0-12472 GCA_964445145.1 uncultured Peptoniphilaceae bacterium
TATTACGAAGAAGATTGGGGACTAGATGATCCTACTGGACAACCAGATGAAGAGTATTATAAAGTAATGGATACCATAGAGGGAAAATTAGTTGGACTCGCGGGCAGATATGAGGAGTATATAAAAAATAAAAACAATGTTTAATACCATTTTTCTGAAATGGTTTTTTTTAAGACTTGTAATTTATTGTCAATTAAATAATTTTATAAACACTTAAAAAAATTTATTTGGTTTTTGTGTGAAATGTTGTATACTTGACATATATAGACACGGAGGTTTATGTCCAATGAAGTATAAGGGAAATCTAATCAGGTTTCTTATATGGAACATAATCTGCTTGTGCATAGTTATATTTACAGGATATATGGGAAAAAGCAAATTCCCGATTATAGATACTATGTTTATACTCGGGATTTTTAATATCATCATATATTTGTGGCAAACAGTGAAAAAATTAGGCTTTTTTAATCTGTCAAAACACGCTTTCTCCAATTTTTGGGGAATTGTGATGGGGGCTATACACAAGGAAGATTATAAAATTAAGGAATATGATTTTACCAAAAACGAAGATGGAGATAATAATCCATTTTATCTTTGGGCAGGATTTGTATTAATACTCGCGTCTATAATTAATTACATACTATAGGAGGTAAAAATGAACCTAAGAAAGATGATTTGTTTGGCTTTAGCAATGGTTATGATGGTAGCTGCATTAACAGCTTGCGGTGGCGGCGATAAGCCTGCAGAAACTAAACCAGCTGAAACAAAACCTGCAGAAGGCCAAGAAACAACAGCAGCTGAGCCACAAGGAGAAAAGATTTATCGTCTTCTTTCAGTAATGGCAGCTTCAACTGCAAATCCACACGTTGCTAGCACATCCTACGATGATGAAATTTCAATGCTAATAAATGGTAACTTGTATATGTATATGCCGAACGAAAAAAGAGACGGTATAGTACTAGAACCAAATCTGGCAGTAGGGGAACCTGAGAAGATGGACGCGGATGGTAAGGTTTGGAGAATCAAAATTGACGAAAATGCAAAATGGTCAAACGGAGAGCCGATAAATGCAGATACATTTATGTACTCTTGGCAGATGGCATTGGATCCAAAGTTACTAAACCCTCCAGCAATTTCATTAGCTAAAAACTACATAGAAATTGAAAATGCGGAAAGCTATTATACACAAGAAGCAGATGGAAATACAGTAGATTGGGAAACAGTAGGTATTAAAAAAATCGACGATCAAACAATCGAAATTACTACAGTACAAAAATACTTAGTAACCGACGTAATGCGTCACTTTACCGTAAGAGTTACCATGGCAGTTTATGAGCCAATGTATGAAGAGCTTATGAACGATACTAGATCAGCGACACAATATGGTACCGATAAGGATAAGATAGTAGCAGCAGGCCCATTTGTACTTACGGAGTGGGTTAAGGGTGCAGAAAGAGTATTTGAAAAGAATCCAGAATACCTTCATGCTGACCAAATTAAACTAGATGGAATTAACGTAAAGATAGTTCAAGATACGGGTACACAGCTACAAATGTTTGAAAACGGCGAACTTGATTATATAGAGTTATCTGCAGCAGGATATGCAAAATATGAAGAGGACCCACGTGTGGTACAATTCCCATCGCGTGCAGTTAGACAAGTTGAAATTAACAGAACACATCCTGACAAGAAAATACTTGGAAATAAGAATTTTAGACAAGCATTATATTATGCACAAGACCGTGCTACCATGGCGAAGCTAGGTAACCACGTTCCAGCTGCATACTATGTTCCAACTACATCCACAGCACTTCCTGATGGAACAAAGTTTAGAGACTTACCAAATTCTAATGAGTATCTACCAGCTAATCACGGATATGACCCTGTGAAAGCAAAGGAATTGTTTGACATAGCAATGGAAGAAGAAGGCTTAGATAAAATTAGTCTTACTTTAAACTATTATGAGTCTAGGGAAGATGTAAAGATGATGGCAGAGTACCAACAAAAGACAATGACAGAATTATTTGGAGCTGATAAGTTTGAGCTTAAGCTACAAGCTATGCCGAATAACCAGTTGTTCGATACGATGAAAGCTTCCCAAAATGACTTAGGCTCATATGAGCTATCTTGGGGATCATGGAGTTGGGGTGCTAGTGACTTCTCACCTAATAGACAGTTTGAAGTATTCCAAAGTGATTATCCACGAAGAAATGCAAATTATGGAAATGCTGAATTAGATAAATTGTATCTAGAATCAGTTTCTGAAGATGTTAGACTTGATCCTAATAAAATTATAGATTATGCGATGGATATGGAAAAAGTATATATTGATGATGTGCTTGCAGTTCCAGTATTCCAAGCCTACGCACAAGCTATGTTCTCTGAGAGAGTTATACTTCCAATGGACGTTTATGACGTAACATTTGGTTGGGGAACGAGATTGATGGACATCGACTTAACAGCTGAATAAAATAAATTTTATATTAAATTGTTGAGTTTATTGAAACATTAAATATTAATAATGCGCCCGGTGAGGCTAATCTCACCGGGCATTTTGAAAGGTAAATGAATGGCAAAATACATACTTAAAAGAATTTTAGCCATGTTGCTAACTCTTTTTATTATTCTTACAATTGCCTTTATGGTAGTTAGGCTTATGCCTGGAAGTGTCTATGACAATCCAGAGCTACCACAAAGCGTAATTGAGGCTCTTGAAAAGAAGGCGCATCTGGATAAGCCTCTACATATTCAATACTATTATTTTTTAAGAAATATATTTTTGAACAACGACTGGGGCGACTCTGTAAAAATAGCACCTGCAGTTCCTGCGTTTGAGGTTATGAAATCTCGAATTCCAGTTTCTATGCAGATTAATTTTATATCCCTGTTTATTTCTCTACCAATAGGTATAGTGGCAGGAACCATAGCAGCGCTGAATAAAAATAAGTTTCCCGATTATATCGTTTCCTTACTTGTAATTATTTGTATATCAGTGCCGAGTTTTGTATTTGCATCGCTACTACAATACGTGGTTTCTTTTAAAATGGGATTATTTCCACTTATATTCAACGCAACTGCAAAGGGAGTAGAAAGATATAGGTCACTTGTATTACCTATATTGGCACTTTCCTTTGGTCCTATGGCAACAGTTGCAAGGTATTTAAGAGGAGAGTTAATTGAGACATTGAGTTCTGAATTTATGCTACTTGCTAGAACTAAGGGACTAACACAGGTACAAGCTACGGTTAGACATGCTTTTAGAAACTCCCTACTGCCACTTACGAATATTATTATACCAATGTTTACCAATATTTTAGGTGGAAGCTTGGTTATTGAGAGAATTTTCTCGATACCGGGAATTGGCGGAATAATGATAGATTCTATTAATGCAAATGACCACTCACTGACGATTGCAGCGTTGATATTTTATTCCTTCGTATCCTTGGCTACTATTTTGGTAGTGGATATTTCCTACGGAATTATAGATCCAAGAATTAGATTGGGAGGTGAATAATAATGACAGATAGAAAATTTGATCCTTCAATGTTTGAAATGGTTCAATATGAAAAGGACTTAAAAGATGATACCTTTGAGATGGAGCCCATAAGCTACTTTAAGGACGCATGGATAAGACTGAGAAAAAATAAAGCATCCATAGTTTCTATGTACATTATTTTGCTCATCTCGTTTTTGTCAATTTTTGGGCCAAGCTTAAATAAATATGGCTTCAACGACCAAAACGTAAACAAAATTAACTTTCCACCAAGGGTGGAGGCTTTTGCGAAAATTGGTTTCTGGGACGGTGGACGACTGTTGGAAAACAGAGCAGTTGCAAACCTAGATGACATTGAAAGATATCCATTAGGTAGCGTTTTGGAAGTTAAAAACGTAAGAACTTTTAAAGGCGTTGAAATGGCTGATGTGGAAGTAGATTTTTACAAATATAACAACATCGAAAGTGAAGACCATTGGTTTGGAACTGATTATCTGGGAAGAGATTTGTGGACCAGGATGTGGAGAGGTTCCAGAGTCTCCTTAATGATTGCTCTACTTTCTGTAACCACAAATATAATTATAGGTGTCATTTATGGTGCCGTAGCAGGTTATTATGGCGGTAAAGTCGACATGGTACTGATGAGGTTTGCGGAAATAATCGATGCATTTCCACAAATAGTTATAATTACTCTATTTATAATGTATTTTGGAACTGGGTTGTTCTCAATTATCATGGCTTTAGTAATAAAAGGCTGGGTACCGACGGCTAGAATGATTAGGTCACAGTTTTTGAGATTTAAAAACAGGGAGTACGTGCTAGCAGCTAGAACATTGGGCGTGCCAGATATGAGTTTGATATTTAGACATATACTTCCAAACTCCATAGGTCCGATAATAACCCGTGCAATGATAGCAATACCAGGCGCAATATTTTCTGAGAGTTTTCTAGCTTTTATAGGTCTAGGATTACAAGCTCCAGAGCCATCAATAGGCGTACTTTTATCAGAAGGGCAAAAAAATCTGTTACATTTTCCGTATCAAGTATTTTTTCCAGCCATTTTGATATCAGTTTTGATGATTTCATTTAATTTATTCTCCAACGGTTTAAGGGATGCATTCGACCCTACTATGCGTGGACAGGATTAGGGGTGGATTATGGACAATAGAGAAACGGTATTAAATGTAAATAACCTCAATATAAATTTTAAAACCTACGGTGGGGAAGTCAAAGCTGTACGTGGAGTTAACTTCGAACTTAAAAAAGGTGAAACTATAGCCATAGTTGGGGAATCTGGCTCGGGAAAGAGTGTTACCATAAAGGCGATTCTGGGAATATTGCCGGGTAATGGAAAAATTGTTGCTGGAGAAATAGAATACGATGGAGATGATTTGACAAAGTATAGCGAGGAACAATACCATAAACTTAGGGGTAATAAAATTGGGCTTATATTTCAAGACCCATTATCCGCACTGAATCCACTTATGAAAATCGGACACCAGATTACAGAAGTTTTGAAACTAGAGCAAAATATGAGTAGCGCAGATGCAAAGAAAAAAGCCATAGAACTGATGACAGATGTTGGAATATCCAAGCCAGAAGCGAGATTTGATCAATATCCATTCCAGTTTTCTGGGGGTATGAGGCAACGTGTAGTAATTGCCATTGCTCTAGCTAGTAACCCAGATATACTAATATGTGACGAGCCTACGACTGCGCTGGATGTAACTGTACAAGCTAGGATATTAGAGCTGATTAACAAAATTAAATCTGAACGAGACCTTTCAATAATTTTCATAACCCATGACCTTGGTGTTGTTGCAAATATTGCTGATAGAGTGTATGTTATGTATGCAGGGAAGGTTGTTGAGGAAGGCACCAGCGAAGAAATATTTTTCGAACCAGCCCACCCATATACCTGGGCATTACTGTCCTCGATGCCAGATTTGAACACTAAGGAAAAACTTCTTGCAATAGCAGGCACACCTCCTAACATGGTACATCCACCTAGGGGTGACGCATTTGCAGCAAGAAATAAGTACGCTATGAGAATAGATTATGAAGAAGCACCTCCAATGTTTAGGATTACAGACACCCACAGGGCTGCAACCTGGCTATTACATCCAGATGCACCTAAGGTGGAGATGCCTGAAATTCTAAAGCTTAGGATTGCAAGAATGAGGGAGGTGGCTGAGTATGGAAAATAATCCAATTTTATCGGTTCAAAATTTAGAGAAACATTTTAAAGACGGTAGAAAAAGCTTAGTAAAAGCAATCGATGATGTGAGTTTTGACGTATTTCCTGCAGAAACCTTTGGACTGGTAGGAGAATCTGGATGTGGAAAGACCACGACAGGTAGAACTATAATCAGACTTTACAATCCCGATGGCGGCAAAGTTATCTTTGATGGTAGGGAAATAAGCGGAAAAATGAACAAAAATCTTCGAAAGTATCTAACAGACAATATAGCTATGATCTTTCAAGACCCAGTTGAGAGCTTAAACCCAAGGATGACCATCGAAGAAATAATTGGAGAAGGATTAAAGGTACGTGGAGAATCCGATCCTGCAGTGAGAAGAAAAAAAGTTTATGAAATATTAGATTTAGTAGGACTGACTAAGGAACACGCATCTAGATATCCCCACGAATTTAGTGGTGGTCAAAGACAGAGAATAGGCATTGCTAGGGCAGTTATAACGAATCCAAAGATGATAATTGCCGATGAGCCGGTTTCTGCACTAGATGTATCCATTCAGGCACAGGTAATAAATCTTTTAAATGATTTGAAGGAACGATTAGGTTTGACCATACTATTTATTGCCCATGATTTATCCGTTGTTAAATATTTTTCTGATAGGATAGGCGTTATGTACTATGGAAAACTAGTGGAAGTTGCAAAATCCGATGAGTTGTACAAAAATCCAATTCATCCATATACAAAAGCACTGCTTTCAGCAATCCCACAACCAAATCCAATTTCTGAAAAAACTAGAAAAAGGATAGTATACAAGCCTGAAGAAGTCCACAATTACGATGTTGAGGTACCATCAATGGTAGAAGTATTACCAGAACATTTCGTATATGCATCACCATCTGAGGTATTAAAATATAGGGAGGAATACGGTAAGACAAATGACTGATAAGTTTAGCGATAAATTATCGGAATTAAGGGAAGAGTTAATTGATTTAGGAAAAGAAATTCACGAATATAGTGAAGTAAAATTTGAAGAGGTTAGGTCATCTGCCGCGCTGGAAAACTATTTAGAAAAACACGGTTTTACTGTCGAGCGTGGTTTAGGTAGCCTACCAACTGCATTTAGAGCGCAATACGGGGAGGGAAGTCCTTGTATTGCGTTTCTTTGTGAGTACGATGCCATGCCTGAAATTGGTCATGCATGTGGACATAACCTAATCGCCATCGTGGGAGCTGGTGCAGGAGTTCTTCTAAAAGAAGTGATAGAAGAATTCGAAGGTAGTATTGTCGTGTTGGGAACACCTGCAGAAGAAGGTGGAGGTGGTAAAATCATCATGCTAGAGGAAGGTGGTTTTGATGGAGTTGAATATGTGATGATGGCTCATCCATCTTCAATTACAAATCTCGTTCTTAGGGGCGGACGTGCAACCATGAACTTTGATATAACTTTTCATGGTAGGTCTTCCCATTCCAGCGCGCCAGAGTTCGGAATCAACGCTTTAAATGCACTTATTAATCTATTTAATGGTATACATCAATATCAAGCAAATTTTCCTTTAAACGCCAGTTTGAACGGTATAATAACCGAGGGAGGGATAGCTTCGAACGCAATACCTGATAGGGCTTCTGCAAGTTTTAGCATGAGGGCAATGACCATGCACGAAAATCATGAAATGAGAAAAATCATTGAAAAGATTATCATGGGAATTGAAGTTATGACAGGTGCCAGCGCTGAATTTGTATTTGAAGAAGGATATGGAGAAAGATATCCCAATAAAACCATGGAACTTTATGTAAAGGAACTCATGGAAAACAAGGGTGAAGTGGTAAAAATTGCTGCACCGATTGGAAAATATGGTTCTTCCGACATTGGAAATGTATCCATGGTAATACCTTCAATCCATTCTTATTTTGCCATTTCAAAAGAGCAGGTATCAGCGCATCATAAAGAATATACTGAGGTTTGTAACAAAGAGTACGCATACGACAAGGCACTTATGATGTTGGAGGTGTTAGCTAAACTAGGAAATAGAATTTTAAAGGATCCAGATTTCAGAGCGGAAATAGACAATGAATTTAAAACGGAGGTTTATGAAAAGCTAAGGGCGGTGGATTAAATTGCTAGATATTATAATAAAAAATGGAATTATTTACGATGGCAAAAAGAATGATGGGTACCTTGGAAATGTGGGAATCAAAGACAGTCTAATAGTATACTTAGGCTCCGAAGTACCAGAGGCAAATACTATACTAGAAGCGAGTGGAAATATTATATCACCAGGATTTATCGACATTCATTCCCACTCAGATTCAACTTTTATATATGATGAAGGTTGTGAATCAAAAATTCTTCAAGGTGTGACGAGTGAATTGACAGGTCAATGTGGAAGTACCATGTTTCCATTTATAGATGAGATGGAAGAAGAGTTTCAACGTTACATCGGCGATAGCATCATGGTGGATAGGCATGGTTTCGCCTCACATTCCTTGGGAGAATTTATACACAAAGTAGAAAACCAAAAACTGAAATATACTACTAACCAAATCCCCCTTGTAGGTCACGGTGCCTTAAGGACGGGCTGCATGGGAATAGAGGGAGTAGCTGCATCTGAATCGCAATTACAGTGCATGGAAAGGTTGCTGGATGAAGATATGCAGACAGGTGCGTGGGGACTATCCCTAGGCTTGGGCTATGCACCAGGAATATTTGCAAATCAAGAAGAGTTAAATAGAATGGGAGCCGTGGTTGCAAAGTACGATGGAATAATTACCTCCCATATGAGAAACCAAGGGTCAGATATATTTAACTCACTGGATGAAATGTATAGGATTAATGAAGCTACAGGGTGTCGAGTTCACATTGCCCACTTAAAAATGGGTGGCAAAGCAAGATGGGGTAGAGCGCATGAAGTATATGAACACATTGAAAATGCCATATCCATGGGTGTTAATGTTACAAAGGATATGTATCCTTACACCCATTCAGCATCTGGAATAACGAATATCCTACCTAAGAGTAGTTTAGTAAATGGTGTGAATGAAGCTGCAAAAATGCTAGAAAGCGCTCATGGACATGAAATGGTTGAGTACATGGCTAGAAGTTTGCAAACTAGAAGTGATGGCGAAGGAGTATATATAGTATCTACACATGGAAAATTTCCTGAAGCAGATGATAAAAATCTCTGGGAGTTAAGCCAGCTTTGGAACATATCAATGGCGGAATCAGCGGCTAGGGTTATAATCGAAACTGAAGGGACAGCTAGCGGAATATTTGAATCGATGTCTGAAGAAGATGTACTTTTTCTACTTTCAAAAGAAGATATTGCAATTGGAAGTGATGGAAGTTCCATTCCTATTGACCCATGTAAGAATGAAGGAAAGCCACACCCGAGAAACTTTGGAACATTTCCAAGATTTTTTAGACTTGTGAGGGAAAATAAACTTTGCGACTTAAAAACAGCAATTCATAGAACGACGGGATTGTCGGCAGAGATAATAGGTTTAGAAGACAGAGGCACTATTGAAGTTGGAAAAGTTGCTGATATAGTAGTCTTTGATAATGAAATTATTGCAGATCATGCCACATATAAAAATCCGTTCCAACCATCGGCGGGGATAATACACGTTGTGGTAAATGGAGACGTAGCTGTAGAAAACGGCGAATTAGTAAAAACGGGCATGGGAAAAATGGTATTGAAAAAGGTGAAGTAATGTTAATAAAAAATTGTGAATTAAGATATACAAAATACACAGACGGTCTATATGATATTTATATAGAGGACGGAAAAATTAAAGAAATAGGCAAGAACTTAGATATTGAAGATAGAAAAATCGATGCTAGGGGCGAAGTGGTGACTGCAGGATTTGTAGAGCCCCATTGCCATATGGGCATATACGAAACTGCAGTTCCAGAGGGTATGGACGGAAATGAGGTGACAAATCCGATAACTATTGGATTAAGGGCAATAGATGCCATAGACCCTTATGATACTGCCTACGATGTAGCACTACGAAATGGTGTGACGACTTTAGTATGTGGACCTGGAAGTGCTAATATCATGGGAGGAAGCTTTGCGGCTATAAAATCCTACGGGAAGGAATTATCAAAGAGGGTAGTAAAGGAAGAGACGTCTTTAAAGATGGCACTTGGTGAAAATCCTAAATTTGCTTATGGGAAGAGAAACATGGCACCCTCTACAAGGATGATGAGCGCGGCATTAATGAGAGAGAATTTTTATAAAGCTTTGGAGTACAGGGATAATTTCAATTTATATAATGAATCTATTGTTAAGGGTGAAAAGCCCAAGGAATTTAAATACAATTTAAATATGCACTCATTAATGAGGGCTTTCGATGGGATGATAGTGAAAATACACGCACACCAAGCTGACGATATAATAACTGCAGTTAGAATCGCAGAGGAATTTAATTTAAATTATACTATAGAGCATTGCACCGAGGGACATTTGATACTTGATTATCTGAAAGAACATAATGTAAAGGCCATACTCGGTCCAGTATTAGGTGGTAAGGGGAAATTCGAGGTACGAAATAAGAGTTTAGAAAATGCCGGTATGTTTGAAAAGGCAGGTCTTATGTTTGCGATAATGACTGATCACCCTGTAATACCGGAGGAGGCACAACGTATGCACCTATCCCAATTGATCAAATATGGTTTAAGCAGACAGGGTGCGCATGATGCAGTTACAATAAATGCGGCTAAAATAAATGGTATCGACGACAGAGTAGGTGAATTGGCAATTGGAAAGGATGGCGATTTGGTAATTTGGAATTCTGACCCCTTCGACACATACGCTTTAGCAGACTTCGTTTTGGTCGATGGAAAAGTTGTATTTTACAGGAAGGGGGAATTGGACCATGTTGATTATCAATTCAGCTAAACTATATAATCCTGAAGGCGAAGAAAGATTAGTAGCAATCCATATAAATGACGGAAAAATTGTTAATATTTCTGAAGTGGTAGAGCAGGACACCTCAAATAATATTATAGATTTAGGAGGCGCTTATGTAACTGCAGGACTTATTGAGTCCTCATGCTCCATAGGTGTAATTGAACAAATTTATCGATTTGAAGGCGATGACGGAGACGAAATAGGAAATCCTGTAATTCCGGGCGTACGAGCGCTGGATGCCATAGACCCTTTGGATGAGGGCTTTGAAATGGCGTTACGAGCCGGTGTAACAACAGTCGTAACTGGTCCTGGGGATGCCAATGTGATAGGTGGTACTTTCGCGGCGATGAAAACGGCAGGGAAAACCCTGGATGAAATGATTATTGTACCCGAAATAGCAATGAAGTTCGTATTCGGATATACCCCTAAGGAAGTGTATGGACACTTGGGAAAAATGCCTTCAACGAGGATGGGAATAGGATATTTAATTAGGGATAGCCTCATTAATGCAAGGGAATACAAAAGGTTAAAGGATTTAGCTATGGAAAAAAATGATAGTTCCCTAAAGCCAAAATTCGATTTAATGCTTGAAAGCCTGAGTAGAGTGTTTGAAGGTATGCAGGTGAAGGCCACTGCTCACCAAGATTATGATATTGTTACTGCAATAAATATTTGTGAAGAATTCGGCTTGAATTTCGTGTTGGATAGATGCACGGAGGGGTATAGAATTCCCGAGAGATTAAAGGGGTTGAATATTATAGCTGCAGGTCCAGAGTATGGCGGAAAGAGAAAGCATGAAATTAGAAATAGAGATAGCTATGAAGGTTATATTTTCGAGAAGGAAGAGATTCCATTTTGTCTTAGCACAGGACACCCCACAGTTAATATCGATATGAATGTATTGCAAGCGATAAGTATGATTGAAAAGGGAATGTCAAAAAAGAGGGCATTGGAAGCACTGACCATAGATGCTGCAAAGTGTATCGGATTAGAAGACAGGGTTGGAAGTATAGAAGTAGGCAAGGACGCAGACTTGGTGGTGTGGAGCGATGATCCATTCGATTATTACACCTTTGTAGATAAGGTTTTTGTAAATGGTAAGGAAGAGTATACTAGAATTTAAGTGAAGTATAGTTAGAAAATTTGTTAGGAGGTTGATTTATGAAGCCATTAATTGGTATAACTTCAAATTTTATTGATGATGATGAATTTTTTATGAAACAGGGCATGGGCTCAAGGGGACAACTTTGGTCTGCAGTTGCTAATGACTATATCGATGCTGTTATCGATGCTGGAGGAATTCCCGTTGTGATTCCTGTTACTAATGATGATGAGTATAATGAGGAAATTGTAAAAAAATTAGATGGGATTTTATTTACAGGTGGAGCTGACATCGATTCCAACTATGCTGGACAAAGAGCTACTGCTAAAGTCGGTAGAGTTTTTGCGGAACGTGACGCACAGGAAATGTTTCTTATGGATTATGTTTATAATGCAACAGAAATACCGATACTATGCGTTTGTCGAGGAATACAGTTATTAAATGTATACTTTGGTGGAGAGCTTATTTTAGATATTCCAAGCGAGGGATATTTGGACCACACTATTGTCAATAATAAAAAGTACATCCCAAGTCATGAAGTAAATCTAAAGGACGGGTCTGTACTTCGTGAGATTTACAAAGAAGAAGTGATTTATGTAAACTCTTTTCACCATCAAGCAGCATCTAAGCTAGGTGAAGAGCTGGTTGCAGTTGGGTATTCGGAAGATGAAGTGATAGAAGCAATAGAGCATCGAGATATCAGACAAAGATTTATTGCAGGAGTGCAATGGCACCCAGAGATGATGGCAGAAGTAGATGAAGATCATCT
>CAYUJY010000042.1:0-12243 GCA_964445145.1 uncultured Peptoniphilaceae bacterium
TTTTCCTAGGCTATAAATGGTCTTACCTTTATTTGAAAATTCCTCTACAATCTCTTCAGATATTTTTTCATCTACGATTAGAACTAGACCTACGCCCATATTAAAGGTGCCGTACATCTCTTCTTTTTCCACGTTGCCCCACTTCATCAAAAGTTCAAATATTTTTGGAGCATCTACATTTGTATAGTCTAAATCTGCACCTAGACCTTCAGGTAATATCCTAGGGAAGTTTTCATATATCCCTCCGCCCGTAATATGGCAAATTCCATGGATATCATATTTTTCTATAAGCGGATAAATATCTTTAATATATATTTTTGTTGGCTTTAATAATTCATCGCCCAGGGTAGAATTCAATTCTTCGTCGTATTCATCCAGTTGGAAACCCATTTTATCGAATACAATTTTTCTAACTAGTGAATATCCATTGGAATGTAAGCCAGTCGAAGGTAGTCCTAAGACCACATCGCCTGCCTTAATTTTACTTCCATCAATAATTTTTGATTTTTCTACTACTCCAACAGCGAATCCTGCGAGGTCGTAATCATTTTCTTTGTATATCCCGGGCATCTCTGCCGTTTCACCACCTAAAAGTGCGCAGCCAGCTTCCTTACAACCATTTGCTACGCCTTCAACGATGGATGCCATTTTTTCTGGAACCAGCTTTCCCGTTGCAATATAGTCTAAGAAAAAAATTGGTTTTGCGCCTTGGCACAAAATATCATTAACGCACATGGCAACACAATCTTCGCCTATGGTTCCATGTTCATTCATAAGTTGAGCGATTTGAACCTTTGATCCTACTCCATCCGTACCCGAAACCAAAACAGGCTCTGACACGTTCAGTTTCGACAATTCGAACATTCCGCTAAATCCACCAATATCAGACATTACGCCATCGATGTAAGTTGATTTTACCGAATCTTTAATCATCTGAACTTGTTTATATCCTGCGTGCTTATTCCCATATCACACCTCTATCGGATAGTTTCCATCGAAACAATTTTTGCAGAACAAATTCCCGTCCTTGCTGCAACATCTTATTAATGCATCTAAGCTCAAATATCCTAGGCTATCAGCATTTATTTCCTTCCTAGTTTCCTCCACGCTTAGATTTGCTCCAATCAAATATCTCTCGTCAGGAGTATCCACGCACAAATTACAAGAAGTGGTTACTGGCGGACATGCAACCCTGACATGCACTTCCGTTGCCCCTGCATTTCTTAGCATCTCTACAGTTTTCTTAATGGTAGTTCCCCTAACTATGGAGTCATCCACAAGTACAACTCGCTTCCCTTCAAGGTTTATTCGTAGCGGGTTCATTTTTATTTTTACACTTTTTTCGCGCATTTTTTGGTCAGGGAGTATGAAGGTTCTACCTACGTATCTATTTTTCAAAATTCCTTCTCGGTATTGAATACCCGATTCGTGGGAGTAGCCCAAGGCCGCTATGGTTCCTGAGTCTGGTGAGCCAATTACAATATCCGCATTTACTGGATGTTCCTCCGCTAATCTCCTACCCATATTGTATCTAGCTTCATAAACACTCTTTCCATCTATATAGCTATCTTGTCTTGAAATATAGACAAACTCAAAAATACAATTTTTGCTATTTCTAAATGGAGTGAAGATGCTTCTCATTTCACCATTTTCAAAAATTGCAATTTCTCCCGGTTCCAAATCTTTAATAAACTCTGCTCCCACTATGTCAAATACGCAAGTTTCAGAGCTGGCAACGAACGTGTCTTCATATTTCCCTATGGAAATATTTTTTATCCCGTGGGGGTCTCTGATAACTATCATTCTTTCAGCATCCATGTAAATTACCGAGAACGCTCCTTTTAACTTTCCTATTTCTTCTGCAGCTGTATCTAAATTGTTAAGTATTTTTATAAACTCTCTTTGGTGAAATGACCTATCAATCATATTTCCATCTATGGAAAGGGAGCAAAGTTTTTTGTCGTATTCATATGTCTCTGGCATCACCGTATCGTCTAATGGCTCATCGGCGAAGGCATACTTTACGTGAGCCACGCCTTTGTTGCCTACTAGTTTATTGATTTCCTTGTCAGAATAGATGTCACTCACCAAACCAACGCCACGGATTTCATTAAAAACTTCTCCATTTATTACAGTTAATCCACTATTTATTTGTCCCCTATGTTGCACTCCGTATAATCCAAGATGCAATAAAGGTGCAACATTTATATCTTCATCTCCAAAAAAAGCTAAATGTCCGCTCATTTATTTCTCCATTCAAATTTCAAGTTCGGCATCTGCCTTAATTACATCTTCCCTTAGCTTTTCTCTATATTTAATTAATTTGCTCTTTAAATCTTCGTTATTGATTGCAAGCATTGAAATTGCCAATAATGCTGCATTCTCACCACCATCAATGGCAACTGTAGCCACTGGTATTCCCTTAGGCATTTGTACAGTTGATAGTAATGAATCCATACCGTCCATGGTGCTGGATTTTATAGGAATTCCTATTACTGGAGTGATGGTCATTCCCGCAATAACTCCTGCCAAATGGGCAGCTTTACCTGCCATGGCAATGAAAACTTCCGCTTCACAAGTATCCACATAGTCCTTAAGTACACTAAGTGCCCTATGGGCTGATATTACCTTCACTTCATGGCTAATTTCAAATTCCTTTAATACTTCCACTACTTTTTTTGCAACGTGAGAATCACTTGCACTCCCCATAATTACACTAATCATAGCTCCTCCTATATCAAATACTTTGCAATATCAAAGGGATCTACATAAACCCCATCCTTGTAAACTCTCATGTTCCCGCCAGATATTTCATCAATGAGCATTACCTCACCTGCTGGATTTCTACCGAATTCCAGTTTAATATCATATAAATCTAAACCTTTTTCCTTTAATACATCCTTAATTATACCGCAGATCACTTTCGTCATTGAAGTTAGCTCCTTATACTCTTCCTTCGTCATGATGCCTAGCATATGAAGTGCCTCATCCGTAATCAGTGGGTCATTTCTATCGTCGTCTTTTAATGTAACCTCCACATAAGAGTCCAAATCTTGAGCCTCGGTTGCATACTTTCCATATCGTCTTAAAAAACTTCCTACGGCTTTATATCTACAAATAACTTCTACGCCCTCTCCGAAAACCTCTCCAGGGATTACTTCCATTTCGCTGTTATCCACATCTGCACTTACGTAGTGCGTGTTAATGCCGTGACTGTTTAAAAGTTCGTAGAAGAATTGTGTCAATCTGATGCCTTCCTTACCTGCTCCTTCAACGGTCAATCCAACTGTATTAGCTCCAGGGTCAAACACTCCGTCTGCTCCTGTCATTTCATCCTTGAACTTTAATAGGTAATTTCCATTATCTAGTTTATAAACATCCTTAGTTTTGCCAGCATATAGCTTTTCCATACATCCTCCTCAAAAATCTTTATACACATTAATCAGTCAACAAAGGGATTGAAACATGTTTACTTATTGAAGATGTCGCTAGGACAGTAATCACTACCTTTAATAAATCTCCAGGAATAAAAACAAACAATCCCATATTTAATATTTCTAATAGCCTAAAGCTATTTCCACCTACTATGTTCAATATTATTGTCATGTAGGATAACCCAATAATATACAGTACTACCGAAGCTATTAAAGCAGAGCCCCATATATTAAATTTATTTTCGTACATAATTCCAACAATATAAGCCATTGCCATAAATCCAAAAATGAATCCAAAGCTAGGTCTCATTATTGAAGATAAACCTCCTGTACCCCCAGCGAACACTGGAATACCTATTAACCCAATAATCATGTACAATAGCTGCGAAACAAATCCTTTTTTGGAACCTAGCATAGCTCCAGACATCATTGCAAACAATGATTGTAAGCTTATGGGCACTGGTCCAACAGGAATACTAATAAATGCTCCAACCGCTGTTAGAGCTGCAAACATCGAACAATGTATCAAATCTTTAATTGTCAATCTCATTTAAAACTCCTGTAATCAAAAATTAAGCCCAGAAGGGTAGGTAAGCGAAACCTACCCCTCTGGGCTTTTATCCCTTAGGTGTAATACCAAACTTGGTATCCATGCCGCTTGGACCTGCGAAATTTAAATCCGGAACCCTAGGCATACTTTCACTCATCTTAAATGAGCTTCTCACATAAATATGTTATCAATGAACAAATATTTTGTCAATGTACATTAGTCTAAATTTCAGTAAATGAAGTAATTTTTTTGTAAAGTTTATAGTAAAAATAGCTACAGTAATTTTTCAGCTGTAGCTATCCAACATAAACCTCAATTTGATTTCAAATAATCAATTATTTCCTTTAGTTGTTCCGTAGGATTTTGTTCGTAAGCTATTTCAAAATTAGTGAGTGCGCTTACTCTAAATCCTAAATTGTACTGCATTGTTGCTAGATTGTAATTCAATAAATAGTCAGGTCCACTACTATCAATCGTATTCTCTAACTCTTCAATGGCTCTGCTAGTATCACCTGAACTCTCATATAATAGTGCCAGCTGATTGTGATAAACTGGAATGTCATTAATTTCAATGGCTGAATCTATGGCATTTATTCCCTCATCTATGTCACCAAGGTTGTAATAACAAAGGCTCAAGTGATAATACACTATATCATCAGTTCTATCCAGACGTATTTTTAACAGCTCCTCTAAAGCGTCATTGTATTTTCCCTTCTCCATCAAGGTAATTGCAGTTTCTAACAATACATCATCTTCTATGGACTCTATAACCTCTCTTATCTCCTGACGCCTAAAATCATTGCTATCATAATTTAACGCCTTTTCAAATGTCAGTTTAGATTTTAAAAACTGTCCAAACTCTTTATAAATATATCCCAGCTTATAGTGTGCAAGGGAAAACTCAGGATTTAAATTTAAACTATCCTCATAAATTTTCATAATTCCCATTGCATGCTCTAGCTTTTCTTCTTCATTAAGTTCAGAGATATCAATGTTCTCTAATACATTCCCAAGCGCAAATAATACCTTTTCGTCCTCGTAACCTAAATTAATTAATGCGACAATATAAACCAAACTACTTTCATAGTCCTCCGATTCTAATTTATTAAAAGCACCTTGTTTTATATATCCACTCACATCTTCCACGTAGGACTCTAACATTTCGAAATATATTTCGCTGTATTCGTAACTGGGCACCAAGGCAAAAACATAAATTATACCTTCGCCAATCATTTCTATTGGAACATCTTCAATTTTGTCTTTAACTACAGTTATTAACTTGTTGGAAAGTATTGGTAACGGCAAAGGACCTTCAAAGATTTCACCATTTATTTCAATAGTAGTTCCCACCTTAAGCTCTAAAAAAGCTAGGTCTTCTATTTTTTCCTCTATTAGCTTTTCATATCTCATTTGAATACACCCACATACTTTCTCTTTCTCAAGGAAGAGTCCATGATATTTTTAAACAAAACCCCTCTAAAAACAATATAAACACCTTCAAGCACCAATGCCAAAGCCAAGGATGGTTTAGCCAAAATTAAAAATATACTATCAAAATATATGTTTAATATACTGGGAATAAATCCAGAAATTAACATCCTTATCCCCATATATACCAGCATGTGTGGAAGCCACAAATAAATGTTTTCAACAAAAAAGTTCAATGCATATATGAGCGAATCAACACTAGCTGTGCGCTTTAAATATATGGTCTCTCCAGTTGCATTAAATAAAACAAAAACCCCATAGGTATAAACCATTGAAATCATGCTGTTTGAGTGAATGATCCTTCCCAAAAACAAATCTATTATCCAAAAGGCAAATATAATAAAATACACACTCCACATATAGCTCGTAAAGCTGGATTGTAGGTCTCCTTTGTACAATCTTTTTTCTGTAATTCCCGTATTTAACTGATAAAACATACTAGATAGCAACATGGAATAGATGATACTGGACAAAAAACTCCATATTCTAGTGTGCCCAATTCCAGTAATTAAAAGAACATAATTTATCGCCATGTAACCAAGTGTGTAGATCAATGTCAAAAAAGGAAGTAGTGGCACTCTTTTTATCGTATTTATAGTCTCTAGGGTTGCTTCTTTATACACATTAATAAAATCATTTATATAATCCATTTAATATCCTTTCTACTTCTTTAGTTATATTAACTTTTATATTACCCATTGTGGAATAATAAATCCCATAAATTTCCATGTCATCACTAAAATGAAATTTTTCAAATCTGAAGGAATTTACCAGTTTTTTTGTTGGAATACCCAAAGACACGCCGAATATTTCCCTCACGCCTTCATCCTTTAGAATTTCGTGGTAATATTTCATTTCTATCCCCATTGGATTTAAATACTTTGGCGGATTTATATTTTGATTAATTAAAAAGTCCAACCTTAGGTGCTCCACAAATTCAGTTTCGTCATAACTTTCTTTTAAGAATTCATGTAGTTTTTCATAAAGGTCCACTCTACGATGGGACATTAAATGATATCCCTTCTCCTTCCAAAATTTTCCAAAATCACTAAAGAATTCAAAAGGACTTTCCCCCACAAATTTGTTTAATGTGTTTTCGAAGTAATCCTCATTGGAATATTTTTCTACCACATCCTCCACTAGCTTTAAATCATATAATTCCCGTGGACTCATCCACTTTGTTTTTATAACCTCATATGGTGGATAATCTGAATAAATAATCCCAAATTCTTCAGCCTTATGCCTCAAACTAGACCCCTTAAGTAGCTTTAGAAACCCAAGCTGGAGTTTCTCTGCACCCAAAGAATATGCATAATTGAAACTCTCCTTAAAGCTTTCCATATCTTCATATGGCAGCCCTGCTATTAAATCCACATGTTGATGGGTTTTGTCAAAGCTTTTTATGGTTTTTACAGTTCTAGCTAGTCTATCTAGGTTTGTTGCCCTAGATATTTCCTTCAAGGTTTTTTGGTTCGAAGATTGTATCCCAATTTCAAATTGAAACAATCCCTTAGGTACAGTTTTTAAAAATTCCAAAAAGTTGTCAGTAATTAAATGAGCCATCAACTCCATATGAAAGCACATTCCTTCCGTTGCATTATCCATAATAAATTTCATTATTTCAATGGAAGCCGCTTCATTAGAATTGAATGTCCTATCCACCAGCTTTACAACTTTTGCACAAGAATTAATTATGGAAATTAAGTCAGATTTTATTCTTTCCTCAGAAAAATATCTAACTCCACGTATGGTAGAAGATAGACAATATGCGCACTTGAAAGGACAGCCCCTGGAGACCTCGTAATAAACGATTCTCCCCGTAGGAGCATGGAAGTTAACAAATGGAGATGGTATAGTGTCTAAATCTTCTATTAGCTCCCTTTCATCATTTACGTAAATATTTTCATTATCACGGTAGCTTATGCCTTTAATGTCCACTAAATTTAGATCATTATCCAATGCATGAATTAATTCTCTCGCAGTCGCTTCCCCTTCACCTCTAATGATTATGTCTACAGATTTATTCTTTTCCATAATTTCGACAGTATCAAAGCTAACCTCTGGTCCACCCCAAATTATTGTTAGCTTTGGATTTGCCTTTTTTAAATCTGAACTTATCATCTCTATAAATTGGATATTCCAAATATATGCAGAAAACCCTATAACATCTGCATTCTTATCCAATATTTCACTATAAATCGTCTCCATAGGCTGGTTTATATTAAACTCAACTGTTTCCAATTTGTAATCCATGCAATAGCTTTTTATATAATCTAAAGCAAGATTGGAATGTGAGTATTTTGCATTTATTCCTACTAAAAGTATTTTCATTTTATCACCAAATATAGTATATCATAAAAGGTAATCTAGTTGAATTTAGCAACCTCATGACCTATAATTTAATTAATATGAGGAGGTAATAAAATGAAATTCACTACTAGATATGCGACGATGGAAGACTTGGATATGATGGTGGAGATTGAAGAGGCTGCTATGCCTGGTTATGCCAACTATTTGAGAGATGTATCAAATTATTTCTTCAATGAATGCCCTGGCAAAATTTCAATTGCTGAAATGGAAGACGGTACAGCAGTTGGAATCGGAAGGTATTCAACACTACCTGATGGTTCAGGCTGGTTAGAAACATTGCGAGTTGACCCAGCATACCAAAGATTGGGTGCTGGACGAGCTATTTATGGCGATTATATAAAGCAAGCTAAGGAAAATAACGCTCCACACATGGGGATGTTCACTGGCTCCGATAATGTTGCCAGCAAAACCTTAGCACAACTTCATGACTTCGATTTGGCTGGTACTTATGAAAATAAGGATTATATTCCAAAAGATGAAATATTAGAAATAAATCCTGACTTTAAATTGGTGGAGAGTTTAGATGAAGTTAAGGAATTGTTTGAAAAATCTAAAGCCACTTGGTACCCACATATACCGTTTAATAGGACCTTCTACAGGCACAACGACGAAAACTACAAATGGTTTATAGAAGAAAAAACCGTATATACCGATGGAGAAAACCTAATCGTATTGGGAGCTAGAATGCTTCATGAAAGAGGAATATATATAGGCTTAATGTACGGAGATATGAAAAAGTTAGTCGACTTTGCAGTGGCAAAAGCCACAAATGATAAAGAAAAGAGACTAACCTGCATCTGCCCGAACACCTCAAAAGATGCACTAACAGCAATGAAAGAAGCTGGTTTCAAAGATAGCGGTGAGTTGATAGTTATGGAATGGAATAGAGATTAAGAATAAAAAATTATCATTAAAAAGGTAGTGCATTGTGAGTTTCTTGCACTACCTTCCCTTTAATTAATCATCTTCATATCCTTCATCAGCTTTAGCAGTGGTATAATATTTCCCAATCATACTGACTTCCTTCTCTCTTCTAAGCTTTTTTAGTAATTCTAAAAGTCTTTCTTTTATAGGTTTTAACAGTCTACCATAGCCCAAGTTTATCGTTACTTCCTTCATTAAATCATCAGGTTCCATGGAATCAACCTTGGACAAGACCCCAATCACGCAATTTCTTAGCTCTATATTGGGAACTGCGTCGAACGGGCGTATCGACTCTCCGTCTGCATTATATCTATAAATCAAGTAATTATCTTTATCTAACTCATTACTCCATAGTAAGGTGTCGGCACCTTCTCTAATCTTTTTGCACTTTACTTTTTTATAAGCTCGATCTAAAATTTGGTCAATATTCTTGCCGCGTCTGCTTATCCCCCAAACAGGTAATACTTTATTAAACATATATTCCTTGTAAATCGGTGCCTCTAAATCTATTATCGCTTCCATAGTTTCAATTATACACGTTAGGCTTTTAGAGTTATAAAAATCTTCACTTAAGTATAAGTTATTGAAAGTTATGGAAATATATGGTGTTCTTATTTCTGAAATAGATTTTTGCACTTCCGTAGAAGGATGATTAACTGAGGCAACTTTTACATTTTCAATACTAGGATTCTCCATACTTAATAGTTCTGAAACTTTATTTAACTCCGTTACTTTAATATTACTTTCTAAATCCACCAAGGAATCAACCCTATTTAAATTTGGTATAGTAGTAATATATTCGGATTGTAGATTTTCAGAGCTACCCTGCTCAATTACATTTTTTTCAATATCTTTTAATATAGTTTTTTTTGTTGGTGTTTGTGAGCTATATTGAGCTTTATTAATCGCACTGATTAGTTTCTTCTCCTCCTCGCTAGAATTATCTAACCAATCCATAGCCCAAATATAGTAAACCTTCCACCCTATGTTTTTCAAAATTGAAGGCTGCAATATGTTCCTATCCCGGGATGTTCCAGCTGCCGAGTAACTCTGTCCGTCGAATATCAATGCCATCAAATAAATGTCAGGATTATTTCTGTCTTTAATGACTAAGTCTAATTGATAGTTGGATTTACCTACCTTGGTGACAGTCTCATATCCGTTAGACTCTACGAATAGTTTTATCCTTTTCAGGAGATAATTATCAGAATCGCTTTTACTTATTTGTATGCCAGATATACCTGTTCCCATTTGAGCAAACTCTAAAAATCCCTTTAGTCCATGGACTCCATCGGAGCGTGTCCTCTTTAGGTCAATTTGGTCAAAGGTTATTGTCGAAAAAATTATCATTTCTTTTCTGGCTCTCGTAATAGCAACATTAAGTCGTCTCCAGCCACCATCCCTATTTAAAGGTCCAAAGTTCATAGAAAGTTTTCCTTCCTCATCAGGACCATAACCGATGGAAAAAAGTATTACATCCCTTTCATCGCCTTGTACATTTTCCAGATTTTTAATAAACACCGGTTCCGCCATATTAGTAATATGGTCTGCCAATACAGGACTATTTTTCATCTCTTCTACTAATAAATCATCAATAAGATTTTGCTGTTGTGAATTAAAAGTGACTACTCCAATGCTTATATTACGTAATTTTTCATTCCTTAATCTACTAACAATTTCAGAAACTACTGCTTTTGCTTCCTCTAAGTTAGTCCTTGTATTTCCCTTATCGTATACTCCATCAACTTTAACTAAACTAACCTTTGAGGTTTGTGCATCCAGCGTAGGAAAAGTTAAAAGAGAACTGTCGTAATATTGGTAATTACTAAATGCTATCAAGCTTTCACTTTGAGAACGGTAATGCCACTTCAAATATTTTTGTGGCATATTTAGTGCTAAGCAATCATCCAATAAGCTCTCCAAATCCTCCAAGTCAAAATTATCCTCATCTATATAAGTTGTCTTAAAAAATCCCGTAGGCGGAAGCTGCTTCGGATCTCCTACAATGATTGAATTATCTCCCCTAGCAATGGAACCTACGGCAATAGAAGTAGGTATCTGTGAAGCCTCGTCAAAAATTACCAAATCAAATTTGGGGAAATCCTTGTCTAAATATTGTGCAACAGAGATGGGGCTCATCAGCATTACAGGTGAAATCTCTTTTAAAAGATTTGGAATTTCCCTAAACAATTTTCTAAGTGAGGTCATCCTTCCTTTATTCTTAATCGTCCTCAATAGTTTGCTTACTTCTTCTGCAAGCTCTGGTTTTCTTAACGCAATATATAATCTCCCATACATCCTAGCTTGGATTTCTTCCTTTGTCAGTTCTACATATTCTTCATTTTTCGTTCTATAATAAGATATTTCCTCCTCAAATCTCCTTCCGTTGAATCTTGAAAGAACCTTATGCTCACTTTTCATGGAATAGCTTATGGCATTATGTGCGAATCCTTTACGCCACGCATCTAATATTTCTTCAGGGGGACATGCTGAATTTTCAATTTTTTCAATTATCTTAAACAGCCCTTGAGATTCTATCCTTTCACATTCACTCCTGTAATCAGACCAATTTTTCCAAGAACCAATATTTTCTATCCAACCTATAACCTTTTGTTTTAATTTTTTCAAATCACCAGAATTGTCTATTCCTACGCCATAATCTGAATATAATATATCCATCGTTTCGTTGATACTACTCAAAAAAGCTTCTACATGATTACTTTTTCTTATAAGAAAATCATAAAATTGGAATATGTCCTTTGAATCAAATCCCAATTCCATAAACTTGCTCGCAATTTCTCTGCAGTATATAGCACCCTTAACTACATTCTTGAGTTTAGAAATTTCAGTAGAATCTTTATTAAATGCTGACGAAATCTTTTTTATTGAAGACTCTACTTCCTTTCTTTTATCTTGGTAGTTGATTAAATATGATAATTCCAAATCAGCATTTTCAGTTGATACTTTATGAGTTGATTTCGAGTAGTAGTTTATCTTTTGTAGGACCTCGCTTATATTCTTTTTCCTTGAGATTATAAAAGTTTTTTTCGCGTTAATATAATCTTGATTTATACCTCTAAAATCTAAATTTGATATACCTTGAGCATATTTTTCGTAAATATTTCTTTCTATATCATCCAGTTCCCCTATAACTTTATTTGCATCATCCACAAAAGTTATATCGTTATTTAAGGCATAATCAAATATATCTTTATCAACATACTTTACCAGAAGCTCAAAATCCACTGACTTATACAAATCTAAGAAACTTTTTAGCTTGTTTTCACTTTTAATTTTAGTGATTTGCTCTGGAATTAATCCTGATTCGATAAGTTCACCCAAGTCAGAATTTAATTTATTCAATAAGTTCGGTAAATTTTCCTTCTCTAAAATTGAATAGCTCGATTTTCTAAAATCCTTTAGGGGATGATTGTGAATCTGGTGCTTACTATTTTTAACTGATCCCATTAACTGCCG
>CAYUJY010000043.1:0-12115 GCA_964445145.1 uncultured Peptoniphilaceae bacterium
GCTCCCTTGATTTTCAAGGGAGTTTTTTATTTTAATCATTATCTGTGTACAATCCATATTTAATAAATACTTTAAAAATTAACTAATAATAATTATTGACTGTTATTTTAATTTCTGTTACATTGAAAACAGGAAATTGTTTTCATCCTAAATTGTGGAGTACCTTAACTACACACAAAATAAATTTATAGGAGGACAAATTGAAAGAGATAATAAAACAAAAATCACTGGAATTAAAAGATGAAATTGTTGAATTTCGTAGAGACATCCACATGAACCCAGAGCTTGGTCATGAGGAAGTGAGAACGGCAGGAAAAATTGTCGAGGCACTGGAACCCCTGGGACTGGACGAAATTCGCACAGGGGTTGGTGGTCATGGTGTTGTAGGTGTGTTAAAAGGTAGTCAGCCTGGAAAGACTGTACTATTGAGAGCAGACATCGATGCCCTACCTATGACTGAAAAAACTGGACTACCATATTGTTCAGTGGTGAACGGAAAAATGCACGCTTGTGGACACGACGTTCACACATCCATACTTCTAGGCACTGCAAAGCTACTCTCTGGTATGAGAGATGAGATAAAAGGAAATGTACTTTTTTGTTTCCAACCTGCAGAAGAAGCAAGCCCTGTCGGCGGCGCCCAAGGCATGATCGACGATGGCCTCCTAGATGACCCAAAGGTGGATGCTGCTATGGCGCTTCACGTTTGGAATCAAGAAGTTGGAAAAGTAGCCCTCAGAGATGGTGCGATGATGGCACAATCGGATAGAATTTTCATTACAGTAAATGGAAAAGCTTCCCATGCGTCCCAACCTGAAAAGGGTGTGGATGCCATAGTATGTGCAGCACAAATTGTAACGGCTTTACAAACCATTGTAGCTAGACGTACTGATCCATTCGACAACTTGGTTCTTACATTGGGGACTATCCACGGTGGAGACAGGTATAACGTGCTTTGTGACAAGGTAGTAATAGAGGGAACTGTTCGAATTTTCTCAAATGAAATTGCAGAAAAAATGCCAGAAATGCTACGAAAATTAGTTACTGGAATAGGTGAAGGCATGGAATGCACAGTGGACTTCGAATACGTTAGGGGCTATACTCTAACAGAAAATAACCACGAGCTTTTCAATATAGCAAAAGCTGCCTTCGACAAGCAAATTGGCGAAGAAAATGTAATCATACCGAAATATCCATCCTCAGGTGGAGAGGACTTCTCAGCATATGGAAAGTATGTGCCGACACTGTTTTATTGGTTGGGTATGGAATCTGAAAAAAACGTTGGAAAAACCACACTCCATAACCCTACCCTAGAAGTAGATGAGGATAGCATCCCTGTGGGAATAGAGACCATGAGTGCACTGGCGCTAGAATATCTAAATAGTTAAATTAAAAAATAGCATTTTTCCTAAGGAAGAGTGCTATTTTTGATGTTATATAATTTAGATGTAAAATATCAGTCGTTTTTTTGCCAGAAAATATTTAATTCATCAGCTAAGGCTTCTGCGACTTCCATGGGCAAAGAATGAGTTGTTGATTCCCAAATTTTAACTTCGGCATTGGGTATAAGTTCAGCCTTTTCTTTCGTGGTCGGTGTAGTTATTGGTGAATTATCTGCAAGTGCGACGTATACAGGAATAGATAAAGCCTTCAACTCCTCATCGGTTAGAGTGGATGGGGTTGGTAATGCATTGGAGTAGTTTGAAGAAGCCTCAGCAATCATCTGCGCCAAGGGGTCATCAGAGCCAATGTCTGAAAAATCTTCTCCAGAAATCTTAGACAACCCATAATCTCTAATATCCTCAGGCAAAAACTCTAAACTACTGACGCTTGCCCAGAATAATACTGAAAAAGATGGATAATTTAAAGCGAATGCCGGTTCTAATAAAGTCAGTGTCTTAACCTTTTCTGGATGATGTAGTGTAAAATTTGACGCATAGCCTCCACCGAAGGAATGTCCAACAATATGAGCCTGCTCTACTTCCAATTTTGACAATACTTGGCTTATCCATTCTGAAACATCTTTCGTACTCATCAAAGGTACTGTTTGAACTGATTTTCCAGCATCTCCTAAGGCATCTACTGAGTATACAGTCCTATCCTTAGAAAAGCCTTCAATATTCTCATTCCACATCGGGGCACCTGAGCTATGACCTGGAAGTAAAAGTACAGGTACATAAGATGCCTTCCTATCTCCATTCCATTCATAAACCCTTACTATCCCCATTCCATTCATAAACCCTTACTATCCCCATTCCATTCATACACTCGAACTATTCCCCATGAAGTTTTTACATCAATTACTACGGGAGTTGATGTAGAACTGCTAATAGCTTTATCATAGGCATCCATGTAGTTCTTTTGTCCTTCAATTGACTTAAAACAGCCTACTTCAGATTCAGGAGATACAAGGCTACTAATTGTATAAAAAGAAAATAGAACAAATAATATATTGCACAAAATTCGAATGATACCCGGTTTTTTTCTTTCTTTTATTATATTAACAACCTCTAAAAATTAAATTTATGTACATTGATTTATTATATCACAATAGAAAAAAGAAAATCGAAAAGGGTATAAGCATATTACTCTTATACCTCTTCGATTAAATTATTTGCTCATGAGAATTATTATAATTTTCTACTAAAATATTCACAATTCGTTTAGCAGATTCCCCATCTCCATATGGGTTTTCTGCATGCGCCATATCCTCATAGACAGAGTTATCATCTAGTAACTCCCTGAGGTTACTTCTAAGTACATCATAATCTGTGCCCACAAGTCTTGCAGTGCCTGCTTCTATACCTTCCATCCTCTCGGTTTCATTTCTGAGAACTAGCACAGGCTTTCCTAGGGAAGGTGCCTCCTCTTGCACTCCACCCGAGTCCGTCATTATCAAGTAGCATTTTGACATTAAATTTGTAAATGGTAGATAATCAAGTGGTTCTATAAAATTAATCCTATGGAAGCCTTCAAATGCTGCATATGCAATGTCCCTAACCTTTGGATTTAAGTGCATTGGAAATATTACACGCGTATATGGTCTATTTTCCAATTCATCCCTGATAGCTGAAAATATATTTTTCATCGGCTCACCAATATTTTCACGTCTGTGGGAAGTTAGTAAAATTACTTTCTCATTTTCAAAGTCTATGTTGTTTAACAATTCATCTTCAAATTGATAGTCGCCTTTAACCGTGTATTTTAAGGCATCTATTACCGTATTTCCCGTAATGTAGATGTTCTCCTCTGGATAAGCTTCGTCTAAAAGATTTTGTCTATTGCTTTCCGTAGGTGCAAAATGATAATTCGTAAGAACACCCACTAGCTTTCTATTGGCTTCTTCGGGATATGGTGAATATATGTTTCCGGACCTTAAGCCAGCTTCCACATGTCCAACTTTCACTCCACCATAAAATGCCGCAAGCGCACCTGAAAATACGGTCGTCGTATCTCCTTGTACTAGCATTATATCTGGCTTAACCGTATTTATTATCTTCTCTATTCCCTTTAGGGAATTTACAGTTATATCCGTAAGGGTTTGTCCTGGTCTAAATATATTTAAATCGTAATCTGGAACTATATCAAATACTCCCAATACTTGGTCTAGCATTTGTCTATGTTGTCCCGTTACGCACACTATCGTTTCTATATGTTCTCTCTTTTGCAATTCCTTTACCACTGGAGCCATTTTTATAGCCTCCGGTCTGGTTCCAAATATACAAAGTACTTTCATTAAAACTCCTTTACGCAGATTTGAACATGCCTATTCTCTTGGCACCTATTATCATTACCACTATCAAAAATATCGCCAGTAGATTTCCCAACACTCCACCTATTACACTTACTACAATGGCAGCTACTCCAAAAAATAACGTCATCAAATAAAGTATCAATACCGTTTCCCTGTGGTTGTATCCAAGAGCAATGATTCTGTGGTGTAAATGCCCTTTATCCGCTGTCGTTATACTCTTTCCACTTAAGCTCCTTCTAATGATTGCAAAAAATGTATCCGATATGGGAACAGCAAGTAGTAGCACTGGAATGGCTACAGCTACTGCAGCTGCTGTCTTAAGCACACCTTCTATGGTTATGACAGAAAACATAAATCCTAGTAATAGCGCTCCCGTATCCCCCATAAATATCTTAGCTGGATTGAAATTAAATGGCAAAAATCCGCTACAAGCTCCCGAAAGTATCAAACACAGTACTCCGATTTCTTGGTTTCCAAACATGAAAGAAATTACCGCCAAGCACAATGAGGCGATGGCAGAAACTCCATCTGCCAGTCCGTCCAATCCATCTATGAGATTTATTGCATTTGTAACACCCACAATCCAAAGCAAGGACACTGGATATGAAAGAAGTCCGATGTTTATTACGCTTCCCCGTTCGCCGAGGAAATTTGAGATGTAACTCACCTTTATACCACCGAACATAACGATGGCAGCAGCGATAACTTGAAATATAACCTTAAGAGTAGGTGTAAGTCCCTTTGTATCATCTAAAAGTCCAGACACAACAATGACACTGGCCCCTAGGAGCATAGCTTGTATCTCCATGGTCAGTGGCTCTACGAATATAATCGTACTTAGTATTATTGAGATGTAAATTGCCAAGCCTCCCAATCTGGGTATCGGCTTCTTGTGCATGCGCCTTTGGTCCTTGGGGATGTCCATGGCGCCTGTCCGTATGGCAATCATTCTAACCACTGGAGTGAGCAAAAAGCTCACCGCAGCGGCAAATAAATAAATTGAAGCCCTACTCATTGCTAATTTCTAACCTCTGTTTCTTATTTTGTTCCGAAAAGCCTATCTCCCGCATCTCCCAGTCCTGGAAGTATATATGCATGTTCGTTAAGTCTTTCGTCTATGGCAGCTACATATATGGGCACATCAGGGTGGGCTGCGTGAACTACCTCAATTCCCTCTGGTGCTGCCAATATATTAACTACCTTTATGTTTTTACAGCCTGCTTTTTTTAAAATGTCTATCGATGCCACGATGCTTCCACCGGTTGCTAGCATTGGATCCAATAAATAAAGCGTTCTATCGCTTACATCCTGTGGCAGCTTACAGTAGTATTCCACCGGTAAATGTGTTTCTGGGTCCCTGTACAGTCCAATGTGACCCACCTTAGCGGTTGGAATAAGGTTTAAAAATCCGTCCACCATACCTAGTCCAGCTCTTAAAATCGGTATTATCCCCAGCTTCTTTCCTGAAATTTCCTTACCTATCATCTTTTGCATAGGGGTTTCAATTTCCACATCAGTCAACTCTAAATCTCTAGTTACCTCATATCCCATAAGCATGGATATTTCCGTAACCAATTCTCTAAATTCCTTAGAACCAGTATTTACCTTTCTAAGTACCGTAAGCTTGTGTTGAATCAATGGGTGATCAAATGCTACTACCTTTGACATCTTTTTCTCCTTTAATCTAATTTCTCAACTCTAATACTGTGTCTGCCGCCTTCAAACTCCGTGTTCAAAAATACATCCACAATTCTTTCAGCCATGTCATTTCCTATTAATCTTGCACCCATAGCTACAACATTTGCATTGTTGTGTTGTCTGCTTAGCTCTGCTGAAAGTGGTTCGCTAACTAGGGCACATCTAACTCCATGCACTCTATTTGCTGCTATGGAAATTCCTATGCCAGAACCACATATTGCTACGCCAAAATCAACCTCTTTAGAAGATACAGCTTCACCTACTGCTTTTCCAAAATCTGGGTAATCTACAGACTGTAAGTCCACGGTTCCCTTATCTACTAATTCATATCCCTTACTTTCAAGATACAGTTTTATATGTTCTTTAAGGGGATAGCCTGCATGATCCGATCCTATTGCAATCTTCATATCATTCTCCTAAATATTTGTTGGAACAAGCCTTTTTTAGCCTATTCATTATAGCTGCACCGATATTCTTTTCATCTAAAAACTCGACGATAATTATATCATATTCGTCCTTGTCAAATTCCCTAAGTATTCTAAAAATCGAACTTCCAATCTCCTCGGGATTCATCCTACTGCCTGGTGATTTTATTACCTCTTTCAAATCCACTAATTTGGTTGCCAATTCCTTACTAATCATTAAGCCGATTTTCTTATCAGGATTGTTTAATATAAATTCCCTTATGGCACACGCCATTTTTCTGTCCGTACCCCTAATTAAATAACTAGTTGCCACAGGTGCATAGTGTTTGTACTTTTGCCCTGGAGATTTTGGCGTTTCTCCATCCTTTATCAAGGATGCATCCTGATCCACAACACCCAGTACTTCTTCTAGCATTTCCAGTGTTATGGCACCTGGTCTTAAAATTGTTGGGATCTTGGAAGTTAAATCAAGTACTGTGGATTCCAATCCAACCTCTGTTGGACCACCGTCCAAAATCATAGGAACCTTTCCCTGCAAGTCAAAGTAGCAGGTTTCTGCATCAGTTGGACTTGGTCTTCCAGAGATATTTGCCGATGGCGCAGCTATGGGTCTATTCGCAACATTGATAAGTTTCAAAGCTATGCCATTTGCAGGCATTCTAATAGCTACCGTATCCAAACCACCAGTGATTTCATCAGGAACTAACTGGCTCCTATTAAAAACCATGGTTAGTGGCCCAGGCCAAAATCTTTCGATTAAAGGCATGGCACGTTCCAGATTATCCCTAGTTAACTCCTTTAGCATAGATAAACTACTTATGTGAAGTATTAGGGGGTTATCTTGTGGTCTCCCCTTTGCATCGAAAATTTTTTTTATGGCTTTTGGATTTAATCCATCAGCCCCCAGTCCATACACGGTTTCCGTTGGAAAAGCTACAATCTCACCATCCTTGATAAATTGTGCTGCTTCCGCCACTACATAATCTATATTTT
This sequence comes from uncultured Peptoniphilaceae bacterium, assembly GCA_964445145.1. GTDB lineage: Bacteria > Bacillota > Clostridia > Tissierellales > Peptoniphilaceae > CAYUJY01. Next base: position 6,871 of record CAYUJY010000043.1, read on the forward strand.
TGTCAATTTTTACGAGTTTTGTAATTATGTCCATTTTACAATTATAACATATGAAAATTGATTACTGAATAAAAATTAGATGAAAGGCTAAATATTAACCTTTTTGTAACTTATCGTACAAAAAAGGGAGATGTAAATCTCCCAAAATATATTATATTTCCTCATCTTCCTCTTCAATTTTAAAGAGAACCTTATCTATTCTATTTTCTTTAATCCCAAGTACTTTCAACCTATAATTTTTGTAACGCACTTGTACATTTCTTCCCTTTACGTCCTCTGGAAAATATCCAAGTTGTTCATTAATAAATCCACCGATTGTCTCGTGGTTTTCACTTTCTAAGTTCGTGAACAGTTCATCATTTATAGTTTTCCATGGTACATATCCATCTATAATGTAGGAAAATTTATCTATTTGTTTAATTCCGCTGACCTTTGTGTCATATTCGTCTTCAATTTCTCCAACGATTTCTTCCACGATGTCTTCCATGGTAACTAGTCCAGACAAACCACCGTATTCGTCAATCAGTAGAGCTATATAATTTTTTGAGCTTTGCAATTCCTTTAATAGCAAATCGATTTTTTTAGATTCAGGTATAAAATATGGAGCCTTCATTACCTTTTCTATGTCGATACTTTGAAACTTATTTTTTCTTAGCTCAATAAATAAATCCTTTATGTTGATTATCCCAACGATATCGTCTGGGCTATCCTTGTACACTGGTATTCGTGAATGACCTTTGTTTAGAATTTCATCCACTGTATCCAAACCGAACTCATCATATTCTATCATATAAATGGAGGTCCTCGGCGTCATGATTTCATAAGCCATTCTATCATCAAACTCAAAGATATTTATCATCATATCCTTGCCCTTTGAGTTGATAACTCCTTGCTCCTGCCCTACGGTTATGTAGGATTTTAGCTCCTCTTCAGAAATTTTTTCCTCGATATCTTCAGAGTATTGCCCAGTAATTTTCAGTACTAGGGTTGTGGAAAATGATAAGAATGCCACAAAGGGTGACATTATTTTGGTAAATAGATTTATCACTCCAGCTGTGGCCATAGCAACACCTTCAGCATTTTGAAGTGCTATACGCTTTGGAACCAACTCTCCAAAAACTAAGGATATGTATGAAATCGCCAAGGTTATGGCAACCATCGCCACCGAATGTCCCGATGGAACTCCAATCCTCGTAAAAAAGTTTCCTAAATCTCCCGATAGGTTAGCAGAAGCTGTAGCACTCGATAAAAATCCGGCAAAAGTTATACCTACCTGTATGGTAGATAGAAATTTTGTTGAATCTCCCGTAAGTTTTAATATTGTACTCGCCTTTTTGTTGCCATCATCAGCCATCTGTGAAATTTTATTTTTGTTTAAAGAAACTACAGCCATTTCCGTTGCCGCAAAGAATGCATTAATCATCGTCAAAATTACTATTAACGCTATCTGCGGCCAAATACTGGGGCCTCCTCCATAATCAGTCATAAATTCCTCCAATTCTTAAGTGAAATTATATCATAGCATGTTTTTATTTGCAATTTAGCAAAAACGTGGGGGATTTGTGCGTAACCATCTAATTATCCCTACTATTCCCAAATAGCAAATATATCCTCCCACCAAACCTCCCAGAATGTCCGATACATAGTGTACTCCTAGATAAACCCTACTCCAACTCATCAGCATCGATGAAATAATAGCAGCAAAATAAAACTTGTATCTATCCTTATTCGTTCCGTAGGTTGTAACATAATATGCTAAAAATAAATATATTGCCGTATTTACCATGGCGTGACCGCTGGGAAATGAAAAACTGCTCTCAGTGGCTAGCATATAAGCCACGGGTCTAGGTCTTTGAATTAAATTTTTTATTATATCATTGATAAGATAAGTTCCCATAGATGCTATAAGTAGCCCTAGGGTAAAGTCTCTTTTATTTTTTCTATATCCAATTATTATTGCTACCACAACTGCAGGGACTAAAAATTTTGCCGACCCGATAAACGCAAATATTTTTGAAATGGTGAGCAGTGCAATATTCCTATCCCGATTTCCCAACATAATAAATATCTGTTCCTCCCCCATAACTCCACTGGGGTTCATTATTGCAAGAACAGCTAGAAATAAAAAAAATGTAATGGCTATAAAAAATTGTTTCGTATTATTATTTGTTTTCATATGTATAATTAAAGGAGACAAATTGTTGTCTCCTTCCTTGTTATTATTGTTTTAAGCTCTTGTAATCGTCACTGGTTATTGAAGGTTTGTCTATGGTTTTTAAAAGAGTTTCTTTGAGCTTTTTCTCAAGATTAGCCAGCTCAATTTCTGCCTTAGCTCTCTTTTCTCTACCCTCTTGTTGAATCTTAATTCCCTCTTCTATGGTTGTAATCAAATCTTCGTTTACCTTTTGTAGAGTTTCGATATCTATAATTCCTCTCTCAGATTCCTTCAATACGCCAGTGGTATTTTGTTTCAACAACTCTGAGTTCTTCCTTAGAAGTTCGTTTGTAGTGTTGGTTACTTCCCTTTGCATCTTAAGTGCATTTTGTTGGCGAGAAAGTCCAAGGGCTATAACCATTTGTCCCTTCCAAAGTGGTATCGTATTTAATATGGCTGTTTGAATCTTATCCACCAGTAGTTTATCGTTATTTTGAATAAGCTTAATTTGTGGCGCTGTTTGGATAGCCATGGTCTTACTCAACTTTAGGTCATAGATTTTCTTTTCAAATCTCAGTAGAGTATCTTCGAAATCCTTAACCAATTGGGCATCCATTTGGTCTCCACTCTCTGCTGCTTCCTTTCGTAGTTTAGGAATTACTTCGTTTCTAGTTTCTTCTAGTGCTTCCTCCCCTGCAATTATATAGGCTTGGAGGTCTTTAAAGTATTCGAAGTTTTTTTCGTAGAGTTTATCAAAAATTGCCACGTCCTTTACTAACTCGGTTCTAGCATTATCTAGTTGCATTTCTATTTTGTCGATTTGAACTTCAACTACTTCGTATTTACCCATCATTCTATTTATTTTAGTTTGTAAATCCGTAACGAATGGCAGATTTGAAAAAATACCCTTTTTTTCTTCCAAGGAGTCTATTTCCAATCCATTTACCTTGTCCATCAAATCAACCATCAAAATTCCAACTTCACCAGTATCTTTAGTTCTCACGTTGGTCAATATTGTGTCTGAAAACTCAGCTAATCCACGTTGAGCATTTACACCGTATTCAAGGGAAAGTTTAGAGTCCATAAGATTTATACCTTTTTTAATGGCATCTACTTTTTCACGCTCTTCAGGCGATAATTGCTCCACCTTAACCTCAATAATTTCAGCTTCCTTTTCCACATCCAGTTGAGCTTGTTGCTCCATTTCATTTCTCGTAGCCAAATCCTTCAAACTAATGTTTTTGTAATCCATAATTTCCTCCTAAAATTACTTTAGTCCATCCCATTTAATTGTGTTTTCAAGTACTGCGATATCCGTTTCTATATCTAATAAGTCATCTGCCATAAGTTTTGAAAACTGTTTTTCAAAACCTTCCACCAGTAGTCCGAGTCCCTTGTCCGTGTGCTCAAACATTTCATTTGCTTCAGCGGAAGTTGAGATAGTATTTGTAAATTCCATATATTTTCTACAAATTTTTGCTGCAGTGTCTAAGTAATAGCTTAAGAATTTTTTACCTGACATTAATTTACCCGGATTTTCTCTAATATAATCTATTATGTCCACACCAGTTTTATACAATTTTCCAGCTTTTTCTCTAATGCCTTCGTGTGGTGCTTTTTCCATACAATTGAAAATATCTTCTAAATCTAAATTTGCCTCGTGCATAATAAGTGGCCATTCGCTAGTGAGGGCAATATTTTTAGGATCAATTCCCTCCACCTTTATCACTGGTTTGTTTAAAAAGTATGCTGCTGCACCAATGGCTGCTCCTATACCAAATGCTGGAAGAAACGAAAGTCCAATCATAGTGCCAGTTAAAAAAAATCCTAATCCACCAAAAAACACACTTCGTGTAATTTGTTTTCTCTTTGCTCGCTTGACGGTCTTTTCATATCTTTCAATCTCCATCTTTCTTCTTTGGAGGTCCATTCTGTGCTTTATTACTTGTATGTCGTTTTTAGACATTGGTCTACGTGCACCCTTGTTGTTTGCCTTATCTATGGCATCGGAAATACCCGTCACAACAGTGGAGAAGATATTTTCTAATGAATCCTTCGTCCTCTCCCGACGGGCTTGTCTTTCGTATTCCTCAAGGTCTTCTTTTAATTTTTGTTTCTTTAGTAAGTCTTCCGTATCTTTATTCGACATTTTTCATCCTATCTTAAATATACTTTATATATTAATTATAACCGATACCAGATATTTAAATCATTTATACCTGAGTATTTTGCATTAAATGTTCCCATGTATACATTATACTAGAGTTACACAAATATAATTATAAAATTTTCAATAAAAAAAAGTACCTGCAATTTCACGCAGATACTTTTGTTGTTTATCGTGTTTATACTCCTGTCCAACCCATTCCTGTAAGGATATACATCATTACACTTGATACAAGTAAGAATATGATTGTAATTGGAAGTACCCATTTTAACCATTTGTCGAAGTCTACCTTCGCCATAGCTGTTGAGCCAACAGTCCAACCTAGTGCTGGAGAAATTAAGTTTGTATAACCATCTCCAAATTGGAATGCTTGAACTGCTAATTGTGGTGTAAGTCCAATAGCTTCAGCTACTGGTTGAATAATTGGAACTAGGATTGCAGCCTTAGATGAAGCTGATGGAATAATAGGGTTGATTATAGCTATTACCCAAGTCATCAATACTGATGCTAGTCCTTGACCTACAGAAAGTAGAGGTCTTGTAATTACGTATACGATTGTATGAATAATATTACCTTCGCCCATTACAAGTGATACAACTCTAGCTAGTCCAATAACAAATCCTACGAATGCCATTGATGCTAGACCTTTACCAAATGAGTTACCAATTTCATCAAGGTTCATTCCCTTAATTAAACCTGCAACTATAGGTAAAATGATAAATACAGCAACTTGGAAATGATATGGATTGTCATAACCCTGCATAGTATACCAAACTACAATTAGGTATTGGAATATGAATAGGAAAAGTAGAAGAGCTGTTTTAGGAGTCATTATTGCTTCCTGAACTTCTACGTTATCCGCTGCAGTGTCTTGTAACCAATCTGTATTACCCATTGCTGATTTAGTAGGATCCTTTTGGATT
>CAYUJY010000044.1:0-860 GCA_964445145.1 uncultured Peptoniphilaceae bacterium
CACCGTTTACGACCATTTCCATCATGGCAAGTACCAAAGCTTGTTCGCTACGCTGGTATTGGCGAAACAATGTGGTTGAAAAATTTCCATCACGAAGTCTGGGTACTTGCAATTCAATGGTTCCAACACGAGTCGTCATGCTTCGCATACGAAATCCGTTGCGATAGCCCAGACGTTCATCAGAACGTTCATAACGGTCTGAACCGATCTGTTCGCTGACCTGGGCATTCAAAACCTGGTTGAGGATGCTTTCCAGTAGCTTGGCGAATGCATCATCTTTGCCGTTTGAAGTGAAAAGTCCGTGCAAAATTTCGGAATCTAGGGTAACATTAATCTGAGTCATTTGTATTTCCTCCTCGGGTTGATGGTTTTTCGACAACTCTATTTTATCCGAGGTTGAACCCTTTTGGCTCATTTTTTTAGTTTTTGAATTTACACCATTATATAGACTCTATCTAGAGAAATACTAGTATTATCCTAACAAATCTAATTTTTAATTTTTTTCACCAGAAAAATTATCAAAAGTATAGCAATTACTAACATCAATATCGATGGAATCACCATCAATAATTCTTTTATTCCGAATCTCATTTTTATACCTTCCTTCTAAGTTTAAATAGTTTACTGAAATTTACATCCTATTTTCTTTGATACCTAACTCGTAATCATCAATTTCATATTTATTTATTCGCGTTTGCTTGTATTCTTATACCTTCCAATATTTCCTCTAAGTCATATGGTTTATTAGTAGAGCTATCCAGTTGATAATCTGTATTTAGCTCATCATAACTGCCCTTTATATTTCCCATCAAAGTGCCTCCTGAGAAATCATTAGCCATAGCAGCAATCTTTTTCTGCGG
>CAYUJY010000044.1:870-11976 GCA_964445145.1 uncultured Peptoniphilaceae bacterium
TACAATTTTATAGACTGCTTGCATACCACCCTCATTCCCACCTGTCAAAAACTTATGCATTATTGTAAAAACACTACTTTTGTCCCATCGTCATGCTTATTAATCATAGACTTTACAATTTCATTGCTTATAGGAATAGCACCCACGCCGTAAAGCTCATCTTTCAGCTTGTTTACCTCTTTACGGTCCTTCATAAATTCGAGGAGCGCTGTGCTTTCAAAATCCACAAAGTATTCAACAGACTTGGAAAGGTCGGATAAATCTGAAAACGTACTAAGTACAAAATCAGCAGCAAATTCTTCAGGGGATTTTATTTCCTCCGCAACTGATTACGTTTCTTTCTTAGTTAATTCAGTTTCCTCCGCTGTTAATTTAGTTTCTTCAACAGTTATTTCAGTATCTTCTTTTTTACACCCAATCATTAAGATTATAATAAGTATATATAACAAGAATAATTAATATTTTTATATTTATGTAAGTTCATAGCTTCCCTCCATTCAATAAATTTAGAATAAGTTATTATAGCCATAAAGTAGTTACAATTAAATTACAAAAAAAGGTAAACAGCAACGCATGCTCTTTACCTATAATCTCATATTACTTTTTCACCACTTTTAGATCACGAAATATATTTAAAATATAAAAAGTATTGCAATGCCTACTATGGAAAGGAGTGTTCCCCCAATTTCCACTACTCCAATTTTTTCCCTATAATAAAATATGGAAATTGGCAATATCATAATCGGCATGGTTGAGGTTAATGTCGCTGCTATTCCTGCAGATGTATATTGCAGCGCTAACAATGATAATCCTACGCCGAGGGCTGGACCTAGGAAGCCTGCAATTGCAATTTTTGATGCCCTTGACTTATCCTTAATTACATCAAATAGTTTGTCCTTGTCCTTCGTAACTAGATGTATGATAACCATCGCTAAAAGTCCGCCTACTATGCGAAGTTGTGTTGCTTGGAATGCGTTCATGGAGCTCATGCCCAGTTTGCTAAATATGGTTCCTACACTTTGGCCTACTGCTGAAAGTATTCCAAAAATAAGCCCCTTTCCCATCAGACTTCTGTCTATTGTTTCTCCATCGTCACGTTGAGATAATACGACTATACCTATACCTAAAATCGTAAGAATAATTCCCACATTTCCAAAAAATGACAACTTTACACCAAAAAATATGTAATCCATAAATGCAGTAATAACAGGACTAGTAGACAACATCAACATCCCAAATCTCGGACCTATGGTTTGAATTGTAGAAATAAAGAAAAAATCACCAATCGCAAAACCTATCACCCCCGATAATCCAAGGTATAGATAAGAAGATGGCAGCTCACTAATTGGAAATATTTGTCCTAAAGTTAATAAAGTAAATATACTTAAATAGACCAACCCAAAACTTAATCTAATCAAATTAATTGTATTGGCCTTGAGATTTTCCCCCACATTGCTAATTATCATTCCATTTATTGTCCAGCAAAGGGCTGCTCCCAGTGCTGCTATTTCACCAATTTTCATATTGACCCCTTTAATGCATTATGCATTAATTGTATATGTAACTCTACTTATAGTCAATATGGTAATACTAATATAAGTTTTACAACTACTGGGTTCATATAGTTTATGAAGGCATGTAAAATCATTGCATATTTTATGTTTTTCGTCCATAAATAGGAGATTGCTAACAGCATTGAAATTAAAAAGTAGTATAAAGTAGTTAGGTTAGGTGGCTGTGAATGAAATAAAGTGAACACTAAAGATGAACTAAATAAAAACATCATATTGTCCCGTTTACTGCCAGCTTTAAAGAACAGATTATAAAAAATACCTCTACAAAGTAGCTCCTTCCACACAGGTGATACAATAATTGATCTGATAACATATTTAAATTCATTACCCCTTTCTTGAGATAACGGTATGTCTGGATTTTTTTGAATAGCATATGCTGTATAGGAGTAAAGAATTACGAATGCTATGCCATAATTATTATTAATTTCCCACCATTAAAAACCATATAGTAAAAGTTTTCTTTTATTGTAAAATTGTTGAGGGTGCTTTGATTTAGCTGATTTCTGTATATCTCATAATAATGCAAACTTAGTGTATACAAAATCGCAATTCTAATAACCATATAGACATCATACTTATCAGGTGTTCCAATATTTATTGAAAATAATACAGCACATAGAATAAATAATATGCAATATGAAATAAATTGTTTTACTTGAGCATTCATATCTCCGTTGTAAATCATAACATTTAATTCTTCCGTCGATTGTCTCCTTTCAGTTGTTAATATTATAGCACAAAATCCGAATGAATTTCATTCGGATTAATGGTCGTTGCATTTTATAGGTTTTATTATTCGTGTTTATCGAATTTGTACCAAATATATGCGGAGAATGCCATTACTAGTACTATGGTTATTCCCAATAGGATATTATACTTAAGTATCACAACAGCATTTACGGCGTTTATTAGTCCGTGGAGTATCACTGCATGAAATATACTCTTTGTCGCCTTGTAAAGGTCTGCTAATACAAAGGATATGGGTATGCAGGCGATGGCAAACAGTAAATATGAAGTTTCGCCATGAGCATCTCCCTTTATAAACCAAAAGGGTAGGTGCCATATTGCCCAAATAATTACGGTGGTTAATGAGGCTTTTAAAAATCCATATTTGTTCTCTAACATGGGCTGCATAATTCCCCACCAACCCAGTTCTTCATTTCCACCTCCGAAAAAAGTCATCATAAGCCAGATAATCGGGGCTACAAAGTATGGGATTTCCGGATTGAGCTCCATTGACGGTAGATAAATCGCCAGTACCACCAATATTGAAAAAATTAATAAGTAAAACCTACTATTTTCGCGTTTTGAAATACATACTCTTTTACATTCTTTACTGAAAGTGTACCTTCCACATTTTTAAGGCTCAGTAACGCTGCTATAGTTGAACCAAAGCCTCCGATTAAAAAGAATAATGAATAAATAATGTTTCCATTATCTATTATATTTAAGTTTGTAAGTAGAACTAGAAATCCCAAAGCTAACCAGGTTATCCCGAAGCTCAGGGTTAAATATTCCTTTAGAATTACAGCATCATACTTTTCCATATTCCACCCCATATTCATAATTGATTAATTTTAAGCAATTATTATGAGGTTTATGTTAAATTTACGTAAATTTAACATTTGGTGGTTTTTTATAAAAATTATTCTATATAAACTCCATCTTCCCCATCCACTTCCTCTAGGTTAAACTTTACGTTTTCACTTCTTGAGGTTGGAATATTTTTTCCTACATAATCGGCTCGGATTGGAAATTCTCTGTGTCCCCTATCTATCATCGCCACAAGTTGAACCTTTTTTGGCCTTCCCATTTTTACTATGGCATCCAGTGCCGCCCTGGTGGTTCGTCCAGTGTAAATTACATCATCTACAATTATTAGATTTTTATTTGTAATGTCCACATCTGGAAGCTTTATTGAGTCATCTACTTTAAGTGCGTCTTTAATATCATCCCTAAAATTTCTAATATTTAATTCATAAACTGGAATATCAATTCCCTCAATATCTTTAATTTTTTCGCTGAGCCTTTTGGCGATCTCATTCCCACGCTTTACTATTCCCAAAAATATTATGTCATCATAGTTGTCATTTTTTTCTAGGATTTCATTTGATATTCTATTGATTGCACGTCTGATATGCTCTTCATCTAGTATTCTTTTCATTTTCTCACCTTCGCCAAAAATTTTTCAAATCTATCTGGTACTTCTGTGGAGAATTCCATTTCTTCGCCAGTTATTGGGTGCTTGAATTGTAGTTTCCACGCATGAAGTAATTGCTTGTCTATGCCAAATTTATTTTTATTTCCATATACCAAATCTCCTACTATGGGACTTCCCACACTTGCCATATGCACGCGAATTTGATGGGTTCTTCCAGTTTCTAAATCCAACTCAACTAGGGTATACTCGCCGAGATTTTCCAACACCTTCATGCCAGTTTGCGCTTCCCGTCCATTTTCAAAGTTTATTGCCATTTTCTTTCGATCTCGTAAACTCCTACCTATGGGTTTATCTATATACATATCCCCCCGTAGATTTCCATGAACTATCCCTAAGTAAGTTTTTTTAATCTCTCTGGACTTCATCATGTTGACCAATTTGTGGTAGGCTTCGTCGGTTTTAGCTATTACCATAAGGCCAGATGTATCCTTATCCAGCCTATGTACTATTCCCGGCCTCATATCATCACTGGAATTGCCTAAATGTTTTGTATAATGGAGCAATCCGTTTACGAGCGTACCTGAATATATTCCTTGGGAAGGGTGAACGATTAGCTCTTGTGGTTTACATAGAACTAATATATGCTTATCTTCATATATTATATCCAATGGGATGTCTTCTGGTAATATCTCTACTATCTCTTCAATATAATTAAATGCGATTAAATCATTTATCTTTATTTTATAACTTGATTTAATCGCACTGCCATTTACAAATATTTCTTTATTTTCAATGAGTTTTTGTAACTTTTCCCTGGAAATGTCAGTCATTGTAGATAGATATTTGTCTATCCTTATATCATCTCCATCTGTAACTACGAAATTATATTTTGTCACTTTTAGCTACCTTCTTAGGCTCAAATATCATAATATAGAGCATTAGCATAATGGCACCCACGACAATAAATGTGTCTGCCAAGTTAAATACCGCAAAGTTATATCTGTTAAAGAATCTTAAGCTAATAAAATCCACAACATAATCTAACGACATTCTGTCGATGAAGTTTCCAATGGTCCCTCCCATTATCATGGAAAGGGATGATATGGTCCAAAGATTTAAATATTTGTAGTATCTTAAAAAGATATACATCAATATTATTAGTGTCACAACTGTAACCGCCACAAAAAACAACTTTCTGTTTTGTAAAATACCAAAAGCAGCACCTCTGTTTTCCACGTAGGTGAAGGAAAGTAATCCTTCTATAATCTTCAAGGGACGTTGCCCCTTTAAATATAACACAACAAAATGTTTGGATATCTGATCCAAAAAAACAGTTACTAAAACTATTATTAATGCTAACATCTTAACTCCATCTATAAAAAGCCCTACTCTGGGCGGAAAATTGCCATTTTAATTCTATTCTTCTTCGTGTAACCATCTAGAGATACGATTTTAAACCTACCTTTTCCCCGCACGGAGATTAGATTTCCTGCATCTACTTGATGATGGGTTTTGTCTTTCACTGCATGATTTACCTTCACAAATTCTGATTTTATCAGTTTTTGTGTCGTGTCCCTCGATAAATTATACACTTCGCTGATTACGGCATCTAGTCGCAAGCTTGCCACGATAATATTTTGTGATGTTCCCAACTCTTCAATGCCGCCTAAATCACTAAGTGGTATATCATAGATTTTTACATTTTCACGTTTTACTTTTTCAAGGTTGTATTTCACAAAATCGGCGATATCTTCTAGTAGCACTATCTTTATCTCGCCGTCTTTTATATGAATATCTCCAACCTTGTCCCTAGTGATACCTAGACCTAGAACGCTGCCTAATACGTCCCTGTGGGTTATCTTTTCTGTGTTTAGCACAATTTGCAGCGCCCTCAATGGATTCGTTTCGTCTTCATCATAAAAAGAATGTACGTTATTTATAAAAACTACATTCCTTTCAGCATTATCGAAACCGCCAAACACCTTATACTCGATTTCATCAAATCGGTTTAAAATTGACTTACTAAGTTCTACTAAATTTGGATCTAAAAAATTCGTGTAAACTGAAGTAAATTTGTTTATTGCCATTTCAATAAGGTCAAGTACCCTGCGCATGGTGATTTTTTCTTCATCATCTCTAATATGCTGAAGGTACTTGTCTTTATCTAATTTCATTTTTTACCAAGGAAAAACTCCCTTGTTTTTTAATTCTTCCCTTAAGCCGTCTATTTCTACATTTGACGGTGCAAGTATGAATATATCCTTATTAACCTTTTGAATTTTACCGTCAAGGGAGTAAAGCGCTCCATTTACGAAATCAAAAATTTGTCTTTTAACAGACATATCAAGTTGTTCAAAGTTTAAAATTACAGCTTTTCTAAGTCTTAAATCGTCAACTATTAACGGAGACTCGTCATAGCTAAGTGGTTCATGAATACAAATTCTCATTTGTGCACTACTGTTATGTAGGCTAATTGGTGGCTTTGCTTGTGGTTTAGTTCTATTTCTGTCGTAGCTTGAAGGTGCTTCCTCCCTAGTCTCAACTGGTGCCACAGGTGCTGTTGTAGAAACTGGTTCGTACATATCCTCTTCTTCGTCCAACTCTTCCCCAAACCCTAAGAAAGTCTTTAATTTGTCCATTGCTCCCATCGTATTCCTCCTAGTAATTTCTTCTACCGTAAATTCCAGTTCCAACCCTTATTATGTTAGAACCTTCTTCTATAGCTATTTTAAAGTCATTCGTCATGCCCATGGATAGATAATCCATAAACACTCCTTCGTATTTCTTTTCTTTTATCCTCAAAGATGCCTCGTATACCTGTCTAAAGGTATTTCTAAGTAAATCTTCATCATCCGTAAACGGTGCCATGGTCATAAGACCCCTAACCCGTATATTAGAATGTTCCAAAATATTATACACGAATTCATCTAAATCTTCAAGATAAAGTCCCGATTTTGATTCCTCTTTTGCTGCATTTACTTCAATTAACACATCTTGTATAATATCTGCGTTTTTTGCACGCTTGTCTATTTCCTTAGCAAGGTTTAATCTGTCCAGTGAATGAATCAGTTTAACCCTTCCCATTAAGTATTTGACCTTGTTGGTTTGTAGGCTGCCTATCAGGTGATATTGTAATTTATCTCCATAGTGGTCCATTCTTTTAATAAGCTCCTGAACCTTGTTTTCAGCAATTTCATCTATGCCTAGGTTCAAGGATTCATCGATTAACTCATAGTCTACGGTTTTTGTTACGGCAAGGAGCAAAACATCATCCTTCCTGCCAACCGCGTCCTTTGCTGCTTCTATTTCTTCTTTAATTTGTAAAATATTTTCTTTTATGCTCATAATTACCTCAATATCTGTCCTTCCTCAATATTCATAGGTTCGTTTATCAATTCATCAAACAAAGTTATCGTCCTAGTATCTTCACTCGTTACTGGGTCTTCGATAAAGCCTTTGGAATTTCCTGTGGATATAATTGTATCTATCTCATTTTGTACAATAATTTCTATAGGTCTAAATTTTACAATTCCATTTAGCTCCTTTACATAAACTCCTGTGCGGTTATTTATCTCCACTATGGAGCCAGTCTTTATGACGTAGCTTTTGATTCTGTCCTTAATGATTCCCACGTCGTGGCTCCTATCGTAGCCCAACTCTGATAACTTCACTTTCAGCTTTGCTATTATAACTGCTTTGTCGTCAGTCACATTTATGTTTTGGATAGTACCCATAAGTGGAATTTTTCCATCTACTAGCAACTCAATTCTGTCGTTTACGGAGTAACCTTCTATACTGGAAACTTTATCCACTGGCAGCGCCATAAAGTATTCAAAATTATCAATTAACTTATATAATGGATCTCCAGTTTTTACGTTATTCATCTGCCCTTGACTTCCAGTTGGTTTGTTTTTTTCAATAAACTCATAATTTATATTTTCCATATTTTCAATGGAATATTTAGATTCTACCTTGTCTATTTTAAATGAAACCACCCCAGCCGTCTCGGCTTTATAAATGACGTTGTTCGTGCTGATTTCCTTGCTTAGACTATCTCGTCTATCCTCCAACTCTTGGTTGGACAAGTTTATAAGCTCACCAATTTCTGAAATGTCTATATTTTTTTTAGTATTAAGCTCTAGGGTTTCAATCGCCACCAATGCGTTTCCTAAATTATCCTCCACCAACGCATCCTGTATGGAGTTTATAAGGTTTATTTCCTTTTCAGAAATTTCGTATATTGCATTGCTGGGATTTAAACTTTGATTTTTGTATTCTATGGCTGATTGAACCTTCAGAAGTTCATCCTTTAGATTGGATACATCTGACATTAGGCTTAGATTTGCTATCATGTAGTCCTTCGCTACCCTTGCCCCATCCCTAACATTGTAGTCCACAACACCATCCCCTTGGGCGGTGTATACCTTTTCGTTCAATATGAGATAACCCTTGGTGTCGATTTTATCCAAATATTCAGTTTTAATTGCACGACTCGTGTTGCCCACGATAATACCCGCACCACTGACAATATTGTAAAGGCCCAGTAGTAAAACTACTGCTCCTATTAATACAATTAGTCTTCTAAATAAAAATCTAGACCCGGATTTTTTCTTCACTCCATCACCCTCTGAAAAGCCCTTCCATTTCATGCTTTTTATCCCTCAGCATCAAGTCATCAACTGAGTCTTTTGCTTTTTTGTTTTCATATAGTACTTGGTACAAAATATTCGTAATTGGCATATCTACCATGTATTTTTCTGAAAGTTGTTTTGCTGCTGCAGTAGTTTTTATTCCCTCTACTACCATTCCCACCGTTTCCGTCGCTTCTTCTATGCTCATACCTTGACCTATTAAAATACCACAACGTCTATTACGAGAGTGCATACTCGTACAGGTTACAATCAAGTCTCCAATGCCAGCTAGTCCAAAAAATGTACTAGGCATCGCGCCCATTCTAACCCCAAGTCTACTTATCTCAGATATTCCACGGGTCATTAAGGCTGCTTTTGTGTTGTCCCCAAAACCCATTCCGTCCATCATCCCTATGGCGAGGGCAATAATATTTTTCAATGCCCCAGCCAGTTCTACACCGACCAAATCATCGTTCGTATAAACCCTAAGGGTATTGGACATAAATAAATTCTGCACCATCTGTGCGGCATCTAAATCTTCAGACGCTGCTACTATGGTTGATGGGTAGTCTAATACGACTTCCTCTGCGTGGGTAGGTCCTGATAATGCTACAAATGGATTTTCTGGTAATATTTCCTTAGAGATTTCTGAAATCCTAAGGAGTGTTCCCTGCTCAATTCCCTTTGCTACATTAATTATAATCGTATCTTTGCTTATATTTCCTGATAATTTCTTGAAAGTTTCGCGTGCAGCTCCTGTAGGGACTGCAGAAACTATAAATTTACTATTTTTTATGGACTCGTAAAAGTCAGATGAATACTTTAAATTCTCGGGTAGCTTAACCCCCGGTAAATATTTTTCGTTTATTCTGCTTTCAACTAGACCATTAAACTGTAATTCATCACGAATATATAATGTGGTATCAACACCATTGTTTGCCAATTCTCTGGCGAGGGCTGTACCCCAGCTTCCTCCACCTAATACTGTTGCTTTATTCAAGGCTTCACTTCCTTAATTTATTTTCTTTTCCATCCATTATTCGCCTAATATTAGCCCTGTGCTTATACACACCTAGTAGTCCCATGGCGATTAATACAATATTTGCCAATCTGAAATCATTATTCATGATGGATGTTATGGTGACGTAAATTGCTAAACTTGCAAACCCAGCCACGCTACCTGCTGATACCATATTGGATAAAAATATTACCACAAGGCCAAATCCACCAAACATGAGTGCCATTTGGGGTATCATTATGCAAGCGGCACCTAGGCTTGTCGCTACGCCCTTTCCACCCTTGAATTCCAGGTAGAAGGGAAAGTCATGCCCTAATATTCCAGCAAATCCCGTCAATATGGAAAACTCTTGTCCGAAGGTCGCCATGCCTATAAAAGCAGCTATCATACCCTTTAAGAAATCACATAGTAGTACGATTGCGCCTACTTTTTTACCCATGGTTCTAAGTGCGTTTGTGGACCCAGGATTTCCGCTGCCTTCTTTGCGAATGTCAATTTTGTATACATACTTTCCTATCAAATAGGAAGGAGATATTGAGCCTATCAAATAGGATATGACCAATAAGCCAAATCTATTTATTATTGAATCAGTTATCATTCTCGTTTCTCTCCCTGAGCATAAGTTGTATAGGTGTTCCATCAAATCCAAAGTTGTCCCTAATTTGATTTTCCAAATATCTCACATAGGAAAAATGTATAAGGGATTTATCGTTTACAAAAATTACAAACTTAGGTGGTCTAACAGACACTTGAGATGCATAATAAATTTTTCCCTGTCTCCCCTTGTCTGATGGGGCTTGGTTCATGAGAACCGCCTTATTTATGATGTCATTTAACACACCAGTGGATATTCTCATATTGTAGTTTTCATTTACCGTATTAATTAAATCCAAAAGATTCGTAAGTCTTTGGCCCGTAACTGCTGAGATAAAAATTATGGGAGCATAAAGCGCAAAGCCCAATTCCCTTCGAATTTCCTCTTCGAATTTTCTAACGGTAGAGTTATCCTTTTCTATGAGGTCCCACTTGTTCACTGCCAGTACGAGTGCTTTACCTGCATCGTGGGCATATCCAATAATTTTAGAGTCTTGCTCAGTAATTCCTTCAGTCGCATCAATAACTCCAACGCACACATCTGACCTATCTATGGCAGCCAGTGTCCTAACTACGGAATACCTCTCCACAGCTTCATTTATCTTTTTACGCTTTCTTAAACCAGCCGTATCTACAAATGTGTATTTGTGGTCATTGTAATCAAATTTGCTATCGATAGAATCCCTTGTAGTTCCAGGAATATCCGTAACAATGGACCTATCCTCGCCGATGATTTTATTTATTAAAGAAGATTTTCCTGCATTTGGTTTTCCTATAAATGCTACTTTAATTCTATCGTCTTCCTCTTCTTCAAAACCATCATCTTCGAAATTGGCAATCACTTCGTCTAACAAGTCACCAATACCTAATCCGTTTTCTGCAGAAACCATCACTGGTTCTCCAAAGCCCAGCTCGTAATATTCGTGGAGTGTATCCTTAACACCTTTGGTATCAAGCTTGTTAACGACAAGGATAACCTTCTTTTGTGACTTGTAGAGCATCCTTGCGATTTCTAAATCCGTGGATGTAGCGCCGCTTACGCCGTCGATTAAAAACAAGATAACATCTGCCGTATCTATGGCAATGTCTGCTTGTACCCTAATATTTTTCATGAACTCATCAGCAGAT
>CAYUJY010000045.1:0-11949 GCA_964445145.1 uncultured Peptoniphilaceae bacterium
GGAGAAGCTATAAATCTATAGGTAATAAAATCCAAATAGAAAATTTATACAAGGAAGCTAATAAACTAAATGCAAATGGTGGGACAGACATGTATAAGGGGTTAAATTCAGCACTTGATACACTAAAAGGATATGAACTGAATAAATATCAAACTGCGATTATCCTCATGACGGATGGACAGTCCTAAACTAGCAAAAGGGAGAAATTCATTTCGGATTACACGGAATTGAAATTGGATATACTAGTTTTCTCGATTATGTTTGCAGATGCAAATCCAAATCAACTTGAAGTGCTTGCAACATTAACCAACGCGAGGGTATTTGATGGGCGCAAGGATTTGATTGATGCATTTAGGAAAGTGAAGGGATACAACTAATAATTAATAAAAATATAATTAAGTCAGGTGCAATATGGAAATAAAAAAACGTGAACAAGATTTAGCCTTGCAGGAGAGGCGAGAAAAAATTGCAAGGGGGAAACAGACCGTGTTATCTGTCGTATTCTCTTCAATAGTGTTTCTAGCCACCTTCCTTCTTTTAAAGTGGCATTTATTGGTGGGTATTACCCTAGCAGTGGGGACATATTTTGGGGTGTACCTGATAAACACTCCAAAGAAAAGGTTTGAAGGTATAAATATAAACGATATCGCATTAAGTGAAGAGTATCCATTGATAATGAAGGAAGCGAATGCGGATTTAAAAGATATTTATAATTGCAAGGAAGATGCAACCCATCAAAGTATAAAGGATAATAGCGAAAAGCTTTATTTGACTGGAATTGAGATATTGAATACATTCAAAAAAATCCTTCAAAAATTACCAAGGGGGCAAATTTTTAAGTTACTATTTAGACACTGCAGCGAAAATTTGTAATAACTACATGAGCCTATCCATGAAAAATATAAAAGTCTCAGAGCTGTATGAGCTTTACAAGAATACCGATGAAGCATTGGAGCTACTGCAAAAGGCCTTTAAAAAAACAGTTTGTAAAGCTAATTCAAGGTGAGCTTATGGACATGGAAACAGATATTGAAGCACTTAAAAATACAATTAACTGGGAGGGATAATTTGGACAATAAAAAAATTGGTATAATAATTTTAGGTTTGGTTATCATTGGCGCAGTTGCATATCAATTTGTATTTTCTTCCATGGGAGAGGTGCAGAAACTTAGGGGTTATCTTGGCGGAGAAAAAATTGGTCTTTTTGAAGATGTGGAAGTTGCAAAGATAATTGAGAAGTCTGATAGAATCACTTTAAATTATCAAAAGCTTGGCTCACTGGACATTTTCCATGCTGATTTAACAGGCAGGGATTATTTATTTCCATCTAGCCAAACAGCCCTGGAACTATACCAAAAGAACACGGCAAGCCATTGAAATCGGAAATTATCTTTAACACTCTCATAGTTTTCTACTCTAGAAAACTAGTTGTAGATGCCTTAATAAAGGAGAATATAGTTACCTTAACCAATGGTGTATATAATCGACGAATTTAAAAAAATTCGTCGATTATATGGAAAGGAGAGTAACTTGGGAAAACATTGGATTGCCAGAGCTTTATGGACCGATACTTGTTCATACTACAGACCCAACAAAATCCAATTCTGAAAATATGTTTGCAAGTCTTTTGGCAAATGTTCTAAATGATAACAAGGTAGTGACAATGTCCACTGTGGACAGTATAATCCCTAGGGTTAAAATATTTTTTTAAAATAAGGCTATATGGGAACTTCAAGCGCAGACATCTTTGAACAATATCTTAGGACTGGAGTCGGGGCTAAATCCATTATTGCAGGATATGAATCACAGGTTTTGGAATTTGCGTTGGAAAATACTGAGATTTGGAACAGCGTTAAGGAGGATATAGTTATCATTTATCCTGAGCCGACCATATGGTCTACTCATGTTTATATTGCGTTGAATGAGAAGGGTTTAAAGGGAATAGATGCCTTAATGAGAGACGATGTACAACGATTAGCTTGGGAGAAACACGGATACAGGACGAGTGTTTATAAAAAGGGTAGTGACAATTCCAAGTTTGGAGTTTCAGGGGTAGCAGATGATATAACCATGGTAATGCCCATGCCCGATGTAAATACTATGGATAAAATAATAAATTCATTAAAGTAAATATGATTAACTAAGGATGAGGATGTAAAACTTATCTTTTTTATTGGGATACAGTTTTATTAAAATTTTTTGAAAATAAAAAAAGAAGCTCTAGGCTCCTTTTTTGCTTAATATATTTTCTCCGATTTTATGCACGTCGCCTGCGCCCATTGTTATGATACAATCGCCAGGCTTTGCATTTTTTAAAAGGTATTTTTCTACTTCCTCAAAAGTTTCAATATAAATTGCATCTTTACCATTTTTTACTATGGCATCTACTAATATCTTGGAATGTATGTCCCCATAATCTTTTTCTCTAGCTGCATAAATATCGGTAATAATAATTTTGTCAGCATCCGTGAAAGACTCTGAGAAACTATTTAACAAAAGTTTCGTTCTAGTGAAGGTATGAGGCTGAAAAATGCAGTAGATATTGTTTGAATATTTGTTTCTTATTGCATTTAATGTCGCTTTAATTTCAGTAGGGTGGTGCGCGTAGTCATCTAACACCTCTAGTCCGTTTAATGTACCCTTATACTCTAGACGTCTACGTACTCCCGTGTATGCTGAAATATTGGCAGCTATGATATCTATGTCGATATTATAGATATGACAAGCTATAAATGCCGCTAGGGCATTGTAAATATTGTGCTTGCCCATTACGCTCAGCTCCATATGTGCAATTTTTTTGTGTTTATAATATATATCGAAACATGGTTTGCCACCATTTCCAAAGGTGATGTTTTTTGCAGAATAATCGGCAATCTTATCTATACCAAAAGTCACAACTTTCGCTTTAGTCTTTTTTGCTAAGGTTGTGGAATTTACATCGTCGTTGTTTATTATTAAATAAGCATCCTCATCAAGATTTTCTACATAGCCTTCGAAGGTTGATACTATATGGTTGATATTATCAAAATAATCCAAGTGATCCTCATCGATATTTAAAATTATTGCGATGGTAGGGAAATATTTAAGGATGTTTGCTTTGTATTCGCAAGCTTCGGTTAAAAATAGATTTCTATTTCCGATTTTAATATTTCCATTGATTTTATCCAAATCGCCACCTAACATAATTGTAGGATTAGAAGCATCATCAGAAATAGCTTCTGTGATCATACTTGTTGTAGAAGTTTTTCCATGGGTTCCAGAAACTGCGATGGAAAAATCATAATTTTTCATTACAGCACCTAAAAAGTCTGCCCTACCAATCGTATCTAATTTTCTCAATATTGCTTCTTTTAACTCTTCATTGTCTAACGATATGGCGTCGGTATATACTACAACCTCGGCATCCATTACATTTTCTCTTTTATGTTCATAGTAAATAGTTGCTCCATCTGCAACTAACTTGTCAGTTATGCGACTTTGTTTCGAGTCTGAACCAGAAACCACGTAGCCTTCGTGAATGAGCAACTCAGCTAAAGCACTCATGCTCACTCCACCAATCCCTATAAAGTGAACCTTTTTGCCTCTATTTTCATCTATATTAAAATTAAACATTATTACCACCTTTTATTTATAGATATATTATAGCATAATTGACAAGTCCTTACTAATATTATTACAATTTGTAACCATAAAGTAATTATAATAAATTTTATATAGTTTTAACATATAATTATTCAGTAGTTTAATCAATAAATGTCTAATTTATATACAAGCATTCAAAAACTACACACAAAAATAATTGTATGTTTACGATTTCATGTTCAAAAACTACACAAGGTAAAATGTTGTTCGAAAAAAATTCGCATTTTGCACAATAGTAATGTGGCACGGAATTTGCTTTATATAAGATTATCTAAAAAATTGTTAAAGGAGACAGTTATGCTCAACCGTATCGGCAACTTTTATGATCATCGTTGCTAACACTTTGGGAATTATGGATCACTGGCTAACATTTTTCTGGGTTTCACTGGTAGTTACATTTGCAGTTACTGCAATAACTGCAAAACTATATCCATTAAAGAAAATGCCAAATGAATATTTCCAAGGTGTAGAGCCAAACGTTGAATCTACTGAAACTGGAAATTATTTCAAAAGAGCTTATGCTGAAGGTATGGAAGTTATAGCTAATGCTAACTCAGTTCCACAAAGTATTTATAAAAACTTTAAAGATGGTGTAAGACTAGCTTTAAATATCGGACCAAGCATTATGGGAGTTGGAACGGCTGCGTTGTTACTAGCGTATTACACACCTGTATTCGATTACCTAGGATATATTTTCCTGCCGTTAACTACACTACTGAGAATTCCTGAACCACTAATTATGGCAAAGGGAATGGCTGTATCAATTTCTGAAATGTATATACCAGCTATACTAGGCGCGAATGCTCCAATAATTACAAAGTTTATAATTGCAGTATTAACGATTTCTGAAATATTATTCTTCTCGGCTTCAATCCCATGTATAATGGCTACTGATATCCCTATAAAGATTAAAGACATCGTAATTATATGGTTTGAAAGGGTTATATTAACAGTTATTATTACAACACCAATCGCATTTATGCTATTCTCTTAGGAGAGTAGCATATTTTGCATAAAATTTATGCAAAATATTTTCATGTACCAAGTCTATTTTATCTATCAAATCTAGTTGATATCATGATTTGATAGATAATATTAAGTTGGCATGGTTATTGCATAATAGTTAGTTGAGAAAGCCGTAGATAATCACATACTAAAAGGAGACTTTATGAACATTTCAGAAAGAGCAAAGAATTTACAAGATCAAATGGTAGCATGGAGAAGGGACTTACACAGAATTCCTGAGTTAGGGCTCATTCTTCCTAAAACTGCGAAGTACGTTATGGATCGTCTAGACGAGATGGGAATAACATACCAAACATACGAAGGTCACTCGGGAATCGTGGCTACCATCGGTCATGGAGACGGAAAAGTTGTTGCTATAAGAGCTGATATGGACGCCCTTGCTATAGAAGAAGAAACTGGATTGGAATATGCGTCCGAAAATGAAAACATGCATGCATGCGGACATGATGGACATACAGCTATGCTGTTAGGGGCAGCTAAAATGTTTAAGGATGATGAAGATAAGTTGCCTGGGAAAATAAAGCTGCTTTTCCAACCTGCTGAAGAAGGTCCAGGTGGCGCATATCCAATGGTAGTTGATGGCGTTCTAAAAAATCCAGACGTAGATTATATCTTGGGACTTCACCTTGGTGATTTGACTAGAAAAGATGCAAAAAACGGTGAAATTGCTGTAGGCTACTCCAATATGATGGCAGCTGATGACCAACTTTATATAAAAATAAATGGTAAAGGCGCCCACGGTTCAACACCAGAAGCAGGCGTGGATCCTGTTGCTATAGCTGCATTAGTAATAAACAATCTTCAATATATCAGAGCTAGAGAAGTAAAATCAAGCATACCATCTGTCATTACCATAGGTAGTGTCCAAGCAGGTAGAGGTACTTACAATATAATTCCTGATTATGCAGAACTTTTTGGAACTATTAGAAATGCAAATTTAGAAACTAGAAATTTCGTATTCCAAAGAATTGAAGAAATTGTTAAAGCAGTTTGCGAAGGTAATAGGGCAACATATGAATTAGAGTTCCTAGACGGATATCCAGCCCTTATAAATGACAGAAAAGTTGTAGAAGTGTTCCTTGAAAAGGCTAGAAATCTAGTGGGTGAAGAAAATATTCACATGATGGACGGACCTGTAATGGGTGGTGAAGATGCAGCATTCTTCTTCCAAGAAGTACCTGGCTGTTATTTTTTCCTAGCAAGCTCAGCTCCACATCCTGAAGATGGTGAAATTTATTATCACCACAACTCAAAATTCTGTATTGATGAAAGTGTATTCCACTTAGGAGCGACATTATTTTATGAAACTGCATTTGACTTAATGCAAAAATAATAATGTTCATATCCACTTTGAAAATAGTGGATGCTCCAGGGTTTGCAAAATGAATATTATCTGCGAATATATCGAATTTGATATATTCGCTTTTTTAAAATACAGCTTTATGGTATTATGAAAATGGTGATCAAATGGAAATTAATAAGTTAATCGAAGAAATGTTAACGAACATGGCTGGCCCCATAAGCCCAGCTAAAATCGAGTTTTTAACGTCATTCTTCGACAAGATATCTGATGGCATAATAATTACTAACGATGATGGCACAATAATCTTGTATAATAAAGCCCTAGAAGAATTGGAATTTAGATCTAGGGAAAATATGTTGGGTAGATTTATTTGGGAGGCATATGAATACGAAAATATAGAAGAATCGGAGCATCGTTATGTACTCAGAACCGGCAAGCCAATCATTAACAAGTACTCCGCCCACTCCATAGTTAACGATATACCCAGATTTATCTCCTATAGTACATATCCCGTGGAAATTGACAACAAACGAATAGGAGTTTATTCCATTTGCAAAAGTGAAGAGTCCCTTCACAAGATGTTAAAGGAAACTGTGGATGCAAAAAGAGCCTATAAATCTAATTCCGAAATAAATTCCCAAAGAAGGTACTTTGAAAATGGAACCACTTATAGTTTTCCTGACATAGTGGGAAAATCGGAAATTGTATTAAAATTAATAAGTGAGTCCCAATCAATAGCCTGGTTGGATAACTCAATATTAATCGAAGGGGAAACTGGAACGGGAAAGGAAGTTTTAGCCCAAAGCATTCACAATTATGCAAAGAGAGCAGACGAGCCCTTCATTGGATTAAACTGCTCCGCTGTTCCGGAAACCCTTATAGAATCCTTGTTATTTGGGACTGTAAAAGGCGCTTTCACTGGAGCTTTGGATACGGCGGGATTACTTGAGGAAGCTGGAAGTGGAACACTTTTTCTAGATGAAATAAACACGATGCCCCTTAGTATGCAGGCAAAATTATTAAGGGTGTTACAAGAAAAGAGAGTAAACAGGGTAGGTAGTTCAAAGTCCTACGACGTAACTTGTAGAATTATTTCTGCAACCAACGAAGATCCATTTAAGCTGGTATCCAGTGGCAGGATGAGAAATGACTTGTACTACAGAATTGCCGGATATTTTTTAAAGATTCCCCCACTGAGGGAGAGAAAAGACGACATAATAATTCTAACGGAACACTTCATTAGGCGATATAGTTCCCTAATGGGAAAAAGCGCCATAGGCGTGGATAGAAAGCTAAAGAAGGTACTTGATAGCTATGGTTGGCCAGGTAATATTAGAGAGTTGGAAAATTTAGTAGAGAATATGCTCGTATTATGTGATCCAATCGACAAATATCTTACGATGGAACATATCCCTGAGTATATTAAGAGAAGATACCTAGGGGCAAATGGTGGAAATCAGAAGGAATTTAGCTTACTAAATGATGAACTTGACAATCTTGAACGAAAAATAATTATGAGTTCACTTGAAGAAAATGATTGGAACTATACAAAAACTTCTAAATCCCTGGGGATAATTAGGCAAAGTTTAGCCTATAGAATGAAAAGATTAAATATCGATAGAGATGCATAAAAAATATACATTAGCATAAAAACTATGCGACATATAGAAAAGCGTTTTCTATAAATATGCATAAAAAATATACATAAAATAAAAGGAGAAAAAATTGAACGAAAGTATAAAGGTAGTTTTAGAAAATAATGATTTGGTTTTATATTATAAGGACACTAGGGAAGTGGTCTTTAACAGCGAGGAATACTTGTCCTCATTGGGAGAAAGTGATTCACTATTTAAATCCTCATTGGATAAATTCGCTTCTAAGGGAGTTGAGTTACCAGAGGAAAGAGCATTATACATTTATAATTTTATTTTGGTAAATAATATCGCAAACTATATTGTGGACCTTTGCCATGATGTGAAAATATTCAAATTAGATTTTGATGAAAAGATTAAGAGTATTGGAAATAAAGACATTAAGCTAGTAGGGCAACTTACTGGTTATGACGTATTGGGGAATGTGATTATTTGTTTAATTAATTCCGAGGCATATCTAGGAGAAATTATTAGAATAGATTATAGCGCAGTGCAAAGTAGTTACGAAAATGTAACTACAATATCTCATAATACAAGGGAAATGGTGGAATATGTACCAGATGAAATGAGAATAATAATTGATAAGTTGAAATTAGATTTGATTGCATTCAAATTTGTCAATTCAAAAAAGATTAACGAACAGGGAAGATTTGAACTTCCAATCTACGTGGATGCTGAAACACTTATGCAAAAGGAAATCTACAACTATCAAGAGTTTTTACCAAACTGGATTTCTTTAGCATACTTAGATATGGTTAAGAAAATTAAAGAATATTTCGAAAAGTACTACGACAACGATCCACAAGTGGAGTTATGGACGGATTCTTTAACGCTGTCATTAATTAGCTTATTAGATCCAGTGGTAAAGGATTTGCCCGTAGGATTGGATAAATCCATTGAAAAAGGAAGAGAAACCAGTGGAAAATGCTATTTTATCGATAAAATAGTTCTTCCAACCCCTATTAAACAAAATATAGCAATGTCCTTACAATCAAAGGATTTATTTAATGTAGTTCCAAAGCTATTGGAGAATAAATAAAGGAGTAATATGTCTAAGATAAAGTGCAAGATGTTCGGTGTACCGGAGATAAGTGAAAATGATAATACCATTTATTTGCCTTCCGGCAAAGTATCCTCCATTTTGTATTATATTTTGGAGAAAAAAATCATAAGCCGAGATGAGCTAGTAGCCATGTTTTGGCCCGAAAGTAACGAGAAAAATGCAAAAAACAGCTTAAGAAATGTAATATTTAAAATCCGTTCAGCATTCGAATCGGAAATTATTTTGACGCCTAATAAATCGCTAATACTTCTTAACACAAAAAACGTTGAATTTGACTTAGACACCATGAAGTTTGAAGAAAATCCATCTTTGCATAGTGAATTAAATGATGGGGAATATTTAGAAGGAATAAATCTATCTGAGTCAATTTCATTTCAATATTGGCTTGATGAAAAAAGAGAGTATTATAAGGGCTTAATGGCTAAGGTCCTAAGGGAAGATATTGAAAAATCCCTAGAAGATAAACGTCTGGACGGAATCGAGCAGAAAATTTATAAATTAATTTCCATGGATGAATTTGATGAAAGCGCGTACTTGTTGTTGTTTGATTATTTCACTTCAATTGAGAGATATGACAAGGTAATTAATGAGTACCATAAAGTTCAGCGTCTATTCCAAAATGAGCTGGGTATAGAACTCGGCGATGAATTTCGTAAAACCTACGAACACAGTCTAGAAATAATTAGCAGCACCAATAAAAAAACTACTGGGCATAAGGACGACATAATAGAAAGACACGAAGAAACCACAATTATAAATCATATGATTGATAGGTTTCTGCTAGGAGAAAATGACCAGCATATCGCAGTGATTGCGGAAAAAGGTGTGGGAAAGACTTATCTTACCAGAAATATTATAAACTCCTTCTCGGACAAACTTATAACCTTTAGGGTAAATTGCTATAAGGTGGAATCAGAAATTGCGTACTCATCAGTGAGAACCTTGGCATATGAAATTAATAAAATTGTTAATGCCGACGAAGGTGAAAGAAGTCTTAATAAGCTTGAGCTAGAAAAAGGTTTGTGGGAAATGGAAAATACTGATGCGATAAATCCTGAAAGTACTTTTGACAATTCCGCCAACATCAACCTAACGAAGTTACTTTCGATTATACAAAAGACACTTAATGAACTTGGCAAAAATAATAAAATTATTATATACATCGATGACATTAATAATGCTGATGATTACAGCCTAGATTTTTACACTAACATGATGCTTCATCTCAACAGCAATGTAAAATTCCTAGTTACACTAGAATACAATAATAAAAAGCTTAACAATACTCTAAATAGTATGAAAGCCATTGACAAAATTAAGCTGATTGAACTTTCCAGCTACACGATTGAGCAAGTTCAGACGATTGTAAAGAATAACCTGAACTTAAAGCGAAATATTGATTCTATTACGGAGGATATCTACGAGAAATCAAAGGGCAATCCACTTTTTGTAAACGAACTTATTAGCAATTACAAAAATAGTAATAAAATTTTAATCACAGAAAAAATTTATGATTTATTAATGGAAAAATTTAGCTCTTATACACAGGATACCATGGATATTTTACGCTTAATTTCTATGTTTTATTATCCTGTTAGCTATGAGCTGGTGCTAAAACTCAGTAAGGAAGATCCTTTTAAAATTATTAATACCCTTAACATATTAATAAATGATGGAGTTTTGGAAGAAATAAATGATAAAGAAATACAATTGAGGTTTTATAACTCTGCATATCGTGAATATGTATATGGGACTCTAAAAGAATCCTCAAAACTTATGTTACACAAAACTGTAGCGAGTATGTTAGAAAAGGAAATGCCACTAAATAAAAAATCTGTAAAATCATTGATAAACATAAAAAACCAATATGATTTAGCGAAAGATTCAATAAATAGCTTGAAATTTGAGGTGTTTATTTTAGATTACCATTTAAGCTACACCCACGAAGTATTTCCGACATTAGAAGCATTTTCGACTCCAGACGTTGTAGAGTCCAGAATAAATACTATGAACCTAATGGAAACCTTCCGAGACATTAGCAGCAGGATAAACTATTTAAAAAACATAACAGAATCAGTTGAAGGGCTAAGCAACTTATCGAAGGTGGAGCAAGTTTATGAGTTTTGCAAAGGTAGATATTTAATCAGACAAGGCGAATACATCGAAGGGATAGAATCCATAAATAAAACTTTATTATTAGCAAAAGAAAATGATAACAAAAAGCTGATAATTGACGCATACAAGCAGTTGATAATCCAAGGCATTCAAATTGATTCTCCTGAAATCATGATAAAAAGCATAGTTCCAGCAATTAGAATTGCTAAAAAAAGCAGTGATTATGAAGAGCTTAGCATTTTATATAGACTATTTGGCTTATACCGTTTTATGATTGGAAACACGGAGGAGGCAAAATTACTTCTTAATAATTCGATTAGGCTACTAGACGATAACGTAGGTTTCAAAAATAATAGTATAAACAAAGCAGCATCATTAAACTATATGGGAGAAATCATGCACTCGGAGGGAAACTTTCAAGAAGCAAAAAATTATTTTGAACAGGCAATAGAATTGTGTTCCAAGACCAATGCAATAAGTTCTGCTGTATTTTATTTGAACTTGGGAAGAACAAATTATTTCTTAAATGATCTAAGTGATATGAAAAGAAATTTTGAGTCTGCAAAGAAATACTATGATGAATATGATATATTTTGGAAGAAGCCGGTACTGGACTCGTTTTTAGCCCTGATTGCCTTTAAAGAAAAAAACTATGAAAAGACAGTAAATTATCTGAAAAAAGCGGCCATTGATGGAAAGCTTATAAACAACGAGAGAGATTTAGGTATTTTTTATTTCGTGGAGAGTT
Organism: uncultured Peptoniphilaceae bacterium; assembly: GCA_964445145.1. Lineage (GTDB taxonomy): Bacteria > Bacillota > Clostridia > Tissierellales > Peptoniphilaceae > CAYUJY01. The sequence goes on from CAYUJY010000045.1 coordinate 11,550, forward strand.
TGATAATAAAAGAAATAAACGAGGGGAATATCAAAAATGAAACCCTAGAAAAATACTTTAATATTTCTCATAAGGTCTATAAATTTAATGCACTACAATATCTGGATGCTATTAGGGACAAATATGAAATCCAGTATTTACAAGAAGTTATTTAGAGGGAGAAAAGATGGATGCGTATTTATTAGTCGATTTTGGTAGCACCTATACTAAATTGACCGTTGTGGGGAAGGATGCTGAGGAGGTTCTAATTACCTCCAGCTCCTATACAACAATAGAAACCAATGTATTGGATGGATTTAGAAAAGCTTTTTCTAAAATTGAAGGATACATAAATGAAAATAATATTAATATAATTAAGCGATTGGCTTGCTCCTCTGCAGCTGGAGGATTAAAAATGATT
>CAYUJY010000046.1:0-11859 GCA_964445145.1 uncultured Peptoniphilaceae bacterium
ACTTCGCCATCTCCTAATATTAAAATAAATGATTTTTCATTCTTTTTATACACGGCATTACTAGGTGCTACAAACACATCATCTTTCTTTTCTAGAATATATTTTACCCTAACGTTCATTCCCGGCTTTATTTCAGCTGAGTTTCCTTCCATTACAACCTTAACTCCATATGCAACCTCGTTTGATGCCGTAGACTGTGATGTTGTGGATGTGGATGCCTGACCAATAGGAGTGGGTTCGATGGAATCTATGCGTCCTTTAAAAACTTTACTTTCTCCTATAGCATCACTGGTGATTTCAACCTCTAACCCGACTTTTACCTTGTTTACATCAAATTCTTTTATCTTCGTTTCGATGATTAATCTATCCGTCGTTTCTATCTTTGCTAAATGTGAAGTAGGTACTTGACCTATCACCATGTTTAATTGTGTTATGGTGCCTTCTTTATCAGCAGTTATAACCCTTTTATCCAAATCTTCTTTTATATACTTTATATCCACAACATTGATGGTGTTGTCACCGCTAACCTTTGCAGATTTTAACGCATTTTTTAAGGAGTTAATCTCATCATTTATTGCAATCTTTGTCACTTCAAGATTTTTTAGTGACATATCATAAGCAGCTTTTAAGTCCTCCGCATTCTTTTTGTAAGTTGCGATAGTATCTTCCCTATTCTTCGAACTTAAATTCTTTTGAATTTTAGCAGATTCCATATTTCTTTGTGCAATAGTTTATTTTGTTCAATTTGCTCAAGACTGGAAGTTATTCCTGCTTGAGCCGCCTCCACCTCAGATTTATATTTTTGTACCAAGCCACTCACTTCAGAAATTTTTTCCTTTAAGTTTGTCGATTCAAATTGTAGACTTTCTAATTGTCTTGTTAACTGTATAATATCTTCACTTGGATTTATGCCTATCGTAATTTGTGATTGATTTTGCATTTGTCTTTCGATTTCTCCTATCGACATGTTTATTCTGTCGATTTCTATTTGTATCTCATCAATTCTCGTTTGATTATTTGGTATCTTTGCTAATTCCATAAGCTTTTCGTTTTCTTTTGTAGCCTTTTCAGTAAGTGCCATATCCAGTTGTTGCTTTAAAACTGGGTCCATTGTGTTAGTTTGTGTCGCACCTTTTGCATTTTCAATTCTTCTTTGAATATCGTTTATTCGAGTAGTTAGGTCTCTGTCCCTATCCTTTAAGGAGTTTAATTCCATTTCTCTACTGTTGGACATATTCCTTTTTTCTAAAATTGTGTTTCCAAGTTGATTTAGCTTGTCTTGAGCTTGCGCTAAATTTAGTGCTGCAGAATCCTGAGAATTAATTAAGCTTATATCATTAGAGCCCTGGGATACGAGCTGGTCGTTATATCCTTCATTTAATGACTTTACGTAATTGTTATAAGTTCTTTCTGCGTTTTGCCATGTATCTAAAGCATTTTTAACTGCATTCTCGCTGGCTAAAATTTGTGGATGAGTTCCTCCATCTCTGTTTCTAATAGTTTCATTAAGTCTGTCGGTGGCAGTTTTAATTGATATGGACGAAGTTTTTTCTGATGATGCAATTTGCGCTTGTTTTTGTTCTAATTGTTGTTGAAGTGAACTGTCGTCTAGCACGGCAATCACATCCCCAGATTTCACTTTATTCCCCAATGCAACCTTTATCTCTTTAACGGGAAGAGATTTTTGTGCATATATAAAAGTTGTATTTTCACTCACAGCTTTTCCCGATTCATTTATAGAATTTAAAAAGTTCTTTTTTTCCAGTTGGGTAGTTTCCGTTTTTGGAATTTTTAAATGTTCCTCTCCACCGCCAATAAATCGTGTCCCTACAAATATTGCAGCTCCAACAATAAGAGCTAAAATTAATTTTTTCCTGTGTCTTTTTATAAAATCTTTAATCTTTTCCATATATTCCTCCGTAATAACTCTGAAGAATAGTATAGTTTATTTTCTTTTTGTAATTGTCATAAAATTGCAGTTATTATGTCACAATAGTGAATTAATTCACTTTCCTAGCTCAGCATAAAAATTTGCACAAAAAAAGCACCGAATAAATTCGATGCTTTGTAGATAAATATTATCTCTTTGAGAATTGAGGTGATCTACGTGCCTTCTTAAGACCGTATTTTTTTCTTTCCTTCATTCTTGGATCACGAGTTAACATGCCAGCTTTTTTAAGAGTTGGTCTGAACTCAGGATTTATTAATAGCAAAGCTCTTGCGATACCATGTCTTACCGCACCAGCTTGGCCTGTAAATCCACCGCCATGAACCTTAATAATTGCATCATATTGTCCTTCAACTTCAGTTATGTGAAGTGGTGACTTTGCAACTACTTTCAAAGTTTCATAGTCGAAATATTGATCGATATCTCTACCATTTATAGTGATAGTACCAGTTCCAGGTAGTAATCTTACTTGTGCAACAGAAGTTTTTCTTCTTCCCGTGCCTCTATATTGCTCTATAGCCATTTACAGTCCTCCTTTCGTGCGTTAAAATTTTAGTTCGATTGGTTGTTGAGCTTCGTGTGGATGCTCAGTTCCAGTGAATAGTTTTAATTTCTTCATCATTTGTCTTCCTAAAGAATTCTTTGGAAGCATACCCTTTACTGCAAGTCTTAGTAATTGTGTTGGATGCTTTACCACCAAGTCCTTATATACTACTTGCTTTAATCCTCCTGGATATCCAGTGTGATATGAGTATTTCTTTTGGTCCCATTTGTGACCTGTCATTTTTATTTTGTCTGCGTTTAGAACGATTACGTAATCCCCAGTATCAACGTGAGGAGTGTAGACTGGTTTTCTCTTTCCTGATAAAACCATAGCTAGTTCCGAAGCTAGTCTACCAAGTACCATTCCTTCTGCATCTATTACATACCATTTTCTTTCAATATTGCTATTATTAGCCATGTAACTTTTCATTTTTCGTATCCCCTCCTTTTATATTTTGTTAGTCTATAAAAAAAGTTTCCGGGCTTTTTTTTAAACACTGCAATATATTCTATTAAATTTCCTCTCAAAAGTCAACCTAAATAGACAATTACTTGCAAAATATTTTTATAATCTAAAAAAAACAACGGGCAAATCAAAATCCTTCGCCCGATAGTAATTTATACTTGTAATTATACTACATAAATTCGATTCTAACAATTGAAATTAGCTATTTATGCCATTCTACTAACTTTTCGCTAATTTTTATTTCTGAATCTACAGCTGCTTTTTTATTAGTGTCCAAATCGCCACCTAATGCTAATACCATATCGCCTATTTTCTCGTATCTATCGGTGTAAAATATGTGTCCTGCTCCTTCGTAAATAAGCTTTTCTGTATTGTTAGGTCGTTTTTCATATATATGTTCAGCGGCTACATCGGATTGCCACATCATATCATCTGTTCCAGCTATTAATAAAATGTTTGCATTTGTATTTTCAACCTTAATTCTTGCATTTTCTCTATTGGGATCTCCATTGGCTGCAGATTCGTAGCTTCCACGATAAGAAACTGGATTCATAGTCATCATATCAAAGAACATTTTAGCACCTTCACTTGAATCCCCCTTAGACATGTCTATAAATGGAACTTCGAGACCCTCCCATGTCCATGAAGATTGAAATTCACGGCTACTAAATGACAATCCCATATATGAATATTCACTCGGGGCAATTAAAATTACATTGTCAATCTCAGGGTATCTCACTGCTAAATTCAATGAAAGCTCCGCACCCTTAGACGCGCCATAGAGGGTTATAACAGAAGCATCTTTGGCATTTTCGTCTATATATTTTAATACTTCATCAAAGAATTCCAATGGCACTTTTACCAATTCCTTTTGCTGGTTTTCCATCCCAAAGAAAAATAATGAAAACACTTCATATCCATTTTCTGCAAATATGCTTGCAGCTTGATAGTTTGGTGAGCCCTCCGACCCTCCGAATGTCACTATAACTCCCTTATGCATAATAGTTTTAGGTTTCAGGTGAAACCCATTTAAGTACTCTCCTTCGATATGCTCCACGTCTACACCAGAAATATTCATATCATAAGCAGTTAAATCAGTGGGACTTTCGTATGTAGATGAATTTTCTGCATTGTTATCTGGTGCATACTTTCTAGCATTGTATGTACGGAATCCAAAAATTGTTACACCCAGTACTATTAATATTACCAATAATACAGCGAATATCTTTAGGATTATTTTAAAAAAGCTTTTCACTTTCTACCTCCAACTTAAACTTATTAATTTAGCATCTAATTATATACAAACTTGTATCCAATATTGGAAAGATGTAATTGCACAATATTAAATGTTGAATGTAAATTACTCTTAACTTTAGGCTCCCATAATTTAAAAAAATTTAACATTTAAATAGCATGTTCTTTACAGTTTTAAGATACTATCTAGATAAATATTTTTAGGAGGAATTTAATGAAAAGTTTTAAAAAGTTGATGGCTGTTGCTTTAGCGACAGTTATGATGGTTCCAACTGTTGCATTTGCAAACAATGGAAACGTGGGTACTGCAAAGAATGTAATTTTGATGATTCCAGATGGAATGAGCGTTGAGGCTGTTACGATGGCTAGATGGATGACTGATGGTTATGAATTTACTTTCGACCAAATGGCTACTGGTCTAGTTAAGACACACAATGCAAACACACCAATAGCTGACTCTGCTCCAGCGGGAACTGCTATGGCTACTGGACAAAAAAGTCAATCACCATATGTTGGTACTTACCCAAGCGAAGGTGGCATGCCAGGAGCTAACTTTGAAGAAGCTAAGGCTATGATGCCAATCGCTACAATTGTGGAAGCAGCAGAAAGAAACGGCATGGCAACAGGAATTGTTTCTACTTCAAACGTACAACATGCTACACCTGCTGACTTTACTGCACATAACTCTAACAGAAACAACTATGAAGACCTTGATGAGCAACAAGTTTATCAAGGAATGGAAGTTGTTCTAGGCGCTGGCTATGATTATATAGATGGAAACAAGAGAAAAGACGGCGAAGACTTAATTGGAGTAATTAAAGAATTAGGATATGACTATGTAACTACTCCTGCTGAAATGGCAGCTGCTTCAGGAAATAAAATTTGGGGTATGTTCGCGCCAGGTTCTCTAAGCTATGATATCGACAGAGATCCATCTAAGGAACCATCTTTGGCAGAAATGACTACTAAAGCACTAGATGTACTTTCTAAGGGCAACAAGGGATTCTTCCTAATGGTTGAAGGTTCACAAGTTGACTGGGCTGGACATTCTAATTACCCAATGGGTATCAGATCAGAAATTCAAGCTTTTGATAAGGCTGTTAAAGTAGCTAAGGAATTTGCTGACAAGGATAAAAACACTGTAATTATAATTGCTACAGACCACGGTACTGGTGGACTTACAGTTGGTCATAGACAAATCACTTCTGGTTATGATAAGGCTCCACTTAGCTCATTTACTCATATCATTAAGGATGCAAAGCTAACTGGTGCAGGATTTGCTAAGAAGCTAAATGAAGAAAGAACAAACATTGCAGCAGTAGCAAAAGAAGCTTATGGATTTGACATGAACGAAGCTGAAATTAAGAAAGTTAAAGAAGCTAAGAACGTTCAAGAAGCAATTGGCCAAGTGGTATCAGATAGATCTAACATCGGTTGGACTACTGGTGGACACGTAGGTGGAGATGTAGGACTTTATTGGTACTCAAGCACTCCTTCTGCAAAAGTTCTTAAGGGAACAATCAACAATAATGAAATAGGAACATACATCGCTAATCTTCTAAACCTTGACTTAAATGCAACTACAAAGAAACTTTACAACGTTGCTAGACCAGGTTTCGAAGCTAAGGGAGCTAAAATTGAATTTAACTTCAACGAAAATACTAACCATGAAGTTAGAGTAACTAAGGGAGACCAAGAAATAATTCTTCCAATCTCTAAAAACTATGCTTTAGTAAATGGCGAAAAGGTTGATTTAGGTGGACTAGTTCTATTCAATACTAAAACAATCTATGTACCACAAAGTGCTTTCGATCTTGTAAAATAAATGTAGACTAGCTAAAACACCCCGAATGATTCGGGGTGTTTTGCTGTTATTGTATAAACTTTAGTCTATTTTAATTATCGTCATGCTATCGATGGCCCTTTGCACTAAACCGTCTATGTCCAATTTTGATTCAGATTCATCAATAATTTCGTCTGTTGGATTTAAAATAGGATGCTTAGGCGCAAAAATCGTGCAACAATCGTCATATGGAAGTATGGAGGTATCATAGGTTTCTATATCTACTGATATATCAATAATATTTTGTTTATCCATTCCTACTAACGGTCTAAATATCAACATATCGGTGGCTCCGTTGGTGATTTTCAGTCCATCAATGGTTTGACTAGCTACTTGCCCTAGGTTGTCTCCTGTGATAAGCGCATCATATTTGTGGCGTTTCGCCACTGCTTCAGCTAACCTAACCATAAACTTTCTAGATATTATTGTCATATGCCTTTCATCGCAATGTTCTGCAATCGCCCTTTGTATTTCCAAAAGGTTTACAGAAAATAGTTTCATTTTTCCAGTGTATCTGGAAATTATATTTGCCAAATCTATTACTTTTCTTTCGGACCTCTCAGATGTATATGGATAGGAGTGAAAATGTATGGCATTTATTTTAAGTCCACGTCTAGCCATCATAAATCCTGCTACTGGACTATCGATTCCCCCAGAAAGAAGAAGTAATCCAGTTCCATTAGTTCCCATGGGCATTCCTCCCAGGGCTTTTATTTTTTCTGTATATACATAGGCATCACTTTTTATATCTACATATATTGATATTTGTGGGTTGTGGACATCCACATGAGCTCCATTATATTTGCTTAGGACATAACCACCAAGTTTTTTATTAAGTTCCGGTGATGTTAATGGAAAGTTTTTATCAGAGCGAGATGAAATAATTTTAAAAGACCAACTATCTTTTAAATCGTGTTTGCTGAGAGCTAAATCTATCGCCTCTCCGATTGCATCTAAGTTTTTTTCCACTTTGATAACTGGTGAAATATAGACTATACCAAATACATGTTTGAGCCTTTTTATTATTGCTTCAAAATCATTTCTATCTGCTTCGATATAGGTTTTTCCAATTTCCTTATATATATCTGTTATGACAATACCATCCATTGCTCGTCGCATGGATGAAATTAATTTATCTTCAAAGTACTTTCTGTTTTTACCCTTGAGGATTAGCTCCCCAAGGCTTACTGCTATCAATTCTTTCATAATTACCTCATGGTTATTTTTCTAATGTCTTCAACTGCGTGCTTTAGTTTTTGTACAAAAACCTTTATATCTTCTTCTGTAATTTCATAACTGGTACAAATTCTTATGGACCCTTCACAAACATACAAAGGTTTATTTAGCTTTTCTAAATTTGATTTTACCTTGTGGTTGCTGCTGCAAGCGGATGTTGTAGAAATAAATATATCCTCACCCTCTAAATAGTGTAGTAAAACTTCTCCTCTAGTTTTAAGGAAACTTACGTTCAATATGGAATCTACGCTATCAAGTAGTGGTGTGTTTATTATATAATCTGAAATACACTCCAACTCACGAATGAGTAGGTTTCTCAACTTATGTTTCTTATTATATTCTTCTTCAAAATTTTCAGAAGCCACTTCTATTGCCTTTGCAAATCCAAATATTCCAGGAGTATTTTCTGTGCCACTGCGAAGACCCTTTTCTTGACCACCTCCAAAAATTGAAGGTTCCATATTTAAGTTTTCCTTTACATAAAGTGCTCCTATCCCCTTGGGTCCGTGGACCTTATGGCCACTTATGGAATAGCCGTCTACCCCCAATTCACGGAGATTGATTTTCAATTTGCCCAAAGCTTGAACTCCGTCTACGTGGAACAAGGTTTTAGGGTTCGTACTTTTTATTATTTTTGATGCTTCTAAAATATTGTTAATCGTTCCTAACTCATTATTTACATGCATTATAGAAACAAGGGCAGTTTTTTCATCCACAGCAGCCTCTAGTTCATTTAAATTTACTCTGCCATATGAATCTGAGCCCAGATAAATAACTTCATAGCCTTCCATCTCATAATTTGCAAAAACTTCACCTACAGCCGGATGCTCTTGCAATGTCGTAATTATTCTATTTCCAATTCGTTTGTTTTTCTTTATTGCACCATTAATAAATATATTGTTACTCTCAGTTCCACCTGATGTAAAATATATTTCCTTTTGTTTTGCACCAATAAAATCTGCAATTATTTTTCTTGAATTTTCGATTTTGTCCTCCACTTTCATACCTGCAGAATGTAAGCTGGAGGGGTTTGCAAAATATTCCGTTAATGCAAGGTTCATTTCATCTACGACTTCAGCCCTTGGCTTTGTCGTCGCACAGTTATCTAAATAAATCATGTTACACCTCATTTTGGTATTATACTATAAAGAAGGCTAAAAATCATTCTCCTGTATTGTAAAATACATGAATTTTTGGGTATAAATATTTTATGAAAAAGTTTAAAAATAAAATAAATTTAGATGAAAACATAATTAAATTTATCCCTAAGGATGCCCTATTTCTAGATATTGAGACCACGGGCTTTAGTAGTGTGTATAATAGAATTTATATGATTGGAATGCTAGCATACGAAGACGGAGAGTACTACGTAACTCAGCTTTTGACTGAAGGGAAAGATGATGAAAAAGAGCTACTGGATGAGTTTGCAAAACTAATTCGCCCTCGCCAGACTTTATTTTCCTTCAATGGTGACCAATTTGATTTAAGATTTATCTCAGCGAGATTTGAAAAATATAACATTAAAAACACTATCTCAGACAAAACCTCTTTCGATTTTCTAAAGTATATTAGAGCTGAGGGATTTCTATTGGACATTCCAGAAAAAAAGCTGAAGGAATTGGAAAAGTATCTGGGAATATATCGGGATGATCTCTATAATGGTGGTGAATTGATCCAAAAATATTACGATTACGAAAATGGTGATTTGGACCAAGAATCCATACTACTTCTTCACAACTACGAAGACATAATAAATATGCCTAGCCTCTTTAAGTTTATGGACATCATAGGCGAAAGAAACACCATAAATTTGAAGGAGAATACCTTTAAGGTAGAATCTCTTGTCATGAGTAAAAACATCCTTAAAATCCATGGAAAATCGTCTCTTAGCAACGCTTATTATAACCAAGGAGACAAGGGAGAGCTTAGGGTTAAGGATATGTCTTTTGAGTTTCGAGTTATATTAAAAAACGGTAATTACGACGATAAAATAAAATGTATGTATGTGGAGTTAGATAATGTAGAAATTTCATGTAAGTACGATATCACTGCACCAAATAATCTGTTACTATTTAAATATGACAAAAAAGAACTGCCGCTAAATGTAATGGAATATTTTAAGTATTTTTTAGATTTGAATTTATAAATCAGTACGGATAAAGGTGATTGATGTTTTTCAGTGCTATAGGAGGCCATATGACAGCCAAAATTTTAGTATTTAATGATATCTTAGCATTTATTTTAGAGTTGGTAGCCTTATATTTTTGGGGGAAACTTGTTTACAATTTATCTGACCATAAAATTGTTAGGATAGTTTTAGCTATACTTGCCGTAATTGTGGTCGCGGCAATTTGGGGTGTATTTTTCTCACCTAAGGCTAGTCGAGCTATACCGGGAATGCTAGGTCATATTATTAAGTACTTAATACTAACTTTTCCGTCACTGCAATTTGTTAACTCAAATAAATTTATTACTATATTTATGTTTGTAGCCGTATTTATAAACCACTTGGTGATGATAAAGCTAGGTCGAAGTGAACTAGGACCATGAATTTTTTAAGTTTACGTTATGGAATATATAAAACATATTTATAATCAATAAAAGGAGATATTACCTAATCGATAAGGTAGTATCTCCTTTTATTAAAATCTATTGTAATCGTGGTATTATGCTATTTATGGCATCTATCACTATTTGTGGTTTTTCATAGTGTATATCATGACCAGAATCAATTTGATCAATAAATACATTGTCTGCTAAAAGAGATGCTGCTTCGATTGCATTTTCATCAGTCATTGCACCTAATAATATTCCATTTTTATCTATTTCAACCGTTGTGTGTAATAAAACCGTAGGACACTGAATTTTCTCCAAGGCTTCTCTCTGATCAAAATTTTTAAACCATGTTCCATAATAAAATGTAACACCAAATCTCAAATCATATTCTCCAGTTCCATCTTGGAGATTTCTAGTTATATCCAAGTACCTATTAAGCCCAACAGGCATATACCAAAGCCTTGGGATAACTCCAGGCTTATCTTCCATTTGCTTTTTGGCAGGTTCGTACACCAAGCTATTCCACCCATCATTAAAAAGTGTTTGCATGTAGTCATATTTTAAAGAATATAGAGTAAAATTTGTGATTTCATCTTGATTTAAAAATTCGTATATGTCCTTAAACCCCAGCCATGCAATTGTGTTTTCCCTAAATCCAGGCTCCGTGGAAAATATAGGTGCATCTTCTATAATCAATCCCCTTACATTCTGTGGAGAATTACTTGCTACCCACATTCCAAGCAGACCTCCGGAGGAATGCCCAGAAATTACAACAGGTTCCTTTATAACATTTTCTATAAACCAAATTATATCTCTACCAATTGCTTCTGCACTGTATTTTCTAGGGTCCTTGCTGGAACCTCCGTGCCCATAATAATCTAATGCATAAATATGAAATTTTTTTGATAACTCAGGTAAAACCCTGGCATAATCCTCCCAAGACACCATTTGCCCATGGAGTAACAGTAGTGGAATCCCTTTATCTACCTCTCCTTCTCCATAATTTAAGATCGCGCCATCGGGCAGCATTACTTGTTTTTCTATAGTTTTTGATTTTTCAATTAGTTTATTGATATCCCTATCGTAATTTAGATTATTGTATGCATATATTGAAATTCCAATGGCAATTAAAGCCAATATGCCTATTAATAGTTTAAATATCATCTTTAAATATTCTCTAATCTTTTTGCTCTTCATTTTTATCTGAATTCATAACTTCATTAAATAGTTCATTAAAAACTGTAGGCTTTACAATCGCCAATCCTTGATTTGTATCTCCGAGAATCAACAGCGTATCCCCTGAGTTTATCTCAAAAATTTCCCTAGCTTCCTTTGGTATAACGATTTGCCCTTTTTCTCCGACCTTTGCAGTCCATGCATATTTTCCTTCTTGACTTTTCATATCTACCTCCATGTATGTTTAGTATGATTTGTATAACTTATTATACTAAACTTTTTTTTCCTTTCGTCAAATAAAAATTATTATAGTTGTTTTTAAATTCATAAAATCGTTTATACTTATATATGTTGACCTTCATAAATAAAAAAGATAAAGGGAGAAGTAAAAATGAGTGACAAAGAAAAATTTGAAGCATTTAAGAAAAATCTAGTAGAAGAAAATGATAAGAAATATGGTGAAGAAGTAAAGGAAATGTATGGCGAGGAATCAGTTAACTATGCAAATAATAGAATTTTAAAAATGACTGAGGAGGAGCATAAAAATATCGAAGAACTTTCAAAATTATTAAATGACAGCCTAAAAAGTGCAGCAGAGATAGGGGATCCGAATTCTGAATTAGCGCGAACAGTTGTTAAACTTCATAAGGAATGGTTATCCTTTTTTATGGATTCACCAATTTGTGACGATACGCAATTGGCCTTGGCAGAGATGTATGTAGCTGATTCTAGATTTAGTGCTTATTATGACAATATCTATACTGGTAGTGCAGTTTTTTTAAGGGATTCAATTAAAACAACATGGATAAATAATTACAAGGGAAATTAAATGTTAAG
>CAYUJY010000047.1:0-11810 GCA_964445145.1 uncultured Peptoniphilaceae bacterium
TAGAGGAATTTTTTCTAGAGCAAACATTACTATTGCAAACAGTAAAAAAATTAATGTAATACTTTGTTGGTTCATTTGTTCATCCTTTCAAAACGAAATTTTAGTGTTACATTCTCTTATATGTATAGCACTAAGATGATTCTAACAGCATTCAAAGCATGATTCTATCCATATTTTAAGAGATTTCTAGACCAAATAAATACGTTTTCCCAAGGACAAAATCAATATTTCTTAGAAGTTATATTTCTCATCTTAAAATTTAACTACATATAAGTGGGCACAATTTAGGATAAAACACATATAATTAAAACGTCCATTATAAAAAGTGAAAAACCCCCATATTAAAATTTAGCCTAGTTAAATTTTAATATGAGAGTTTTTATATAAATTTTTTTAAATTTTCTATCGCTTCTATAGCCCTATCTAATACCTCTTCCTTAGCAGCAGAAATGTCTAAACCATCTGAAGAGTAGTGCACATTCTCATAATGTGAACTTACATTTTCCCATCGTCTTTGGGTTTCCAACCAGTAATCGTGATTTACATCTAAAAAAACTTTTTTAAATTCCGCATCAATTAATTTAGTTTCTTCATCTAAGGAACTCCTATATGCGGAAGGTGAACGTCCAAAGCTATTTTTAAATGCAGTATTAAAGGCTTTGATGTTAGTAAAACCGTGCTCCAAAGCTATTTCACTAATTAGTTTGTGGGACTGTCTGAGATCCTTTGTAGCCATGGTTAACCTATGCCGTTGTAGGTATTCTGTGAAGGGAATGCCAACAATCCTAGAGAACAAATCTGATGTATAATTTGGATGATAGCCTATTAAATCGGCTAGTTCAGCCAGTCTAATTCTTTTTGTATAATTATCATTTAGATACAAAACTAATTTTCTGGCAATCTCTCCCTCTAACTCTTTTGAACTATTAACTTTATCAACGTTTTCAGATTCTGAAAATGCAACGAGGGATTCATACAAAAAAACATATGTAGCCATAGTGCGTTTTAAGCGACTTTCAATGTCATCCTGATTAAATGAATTTACAATCATTGAAATCGCATTTCTTATGTTCTTTGCTGCTTCAGAATATCTATTTTTAGAATTCGTAACCCCATACCAATTTACCACCTGAAAATCTGAAAGATATTTGGATATTATACTAGGTTCAAAATGTAGTACAATAGCCACTGTTTCACTTTCCTTTGAAAGAGTAGCATGTCCAATATTTGAGTTAATAATATACATATCATCTTTCTCTAGGAAGTACGTTTTTCCATCGATACAGGCTTCAAGTGCACCATTTATCACAATTAAACATTCTACATGGGAGTGCCAGTTGTAATTAAAAGCTCCTATATAGTATGCGTAACATTCCAATATTGAGTCATTTACAGAACTTGTTTCGATAGGTAGCCTATATCTATAATTTAATTCCTGCATAATTCCTCCTTGTAAAAAGTTAATAAGAAGATACTTAATATAATTGTACATATAATATTTAATTTCATCAAGTTATTATCATACAATAGAGCTTAGTCGAGAAATTATTAAGATGGTTTTTACATTAACTTAAAAATCATATTGTTATAGTATATAATATTATTAAGTAAATGATAGAAGGGACAATATGGATAAATACCATTTTATAATAAGTTCAAGGGCAGGAAAAGGCTCAAACGAAAAGTTGATTGAGAAATTGGAAAAAAACTTACCTCTGGGGATTAAGTACGAAATGTATGTTACGGAACATGAAAATCATGTTCGGGATATCTGTAGAGAGGTAAAAACTGAAAACATTGGAAAAGTTATAGTGTGTGGTGGAGATGGTACGGTAAATGAAGCTGCCAATGAGCTAGCTGGAAGTGATGTACCCATGGGGGTTATTCCTACTGGCACGGGGAATGATTTCTCAAGAAGCATATATGGTGATATGAAGCTTACGGAAATTATATCGAGGATTGATAGATTAGTTCCATCGCCAATAGATTTAATAGATGTGGAAATAACCGGCACTGACACTTACAAAGGGTACGCTGTAAATGTAATATCCTTAGGGTTAGATTCATTAATCCTTAAAACTGCCTTGGAAATAAAAGATAGAAACCCTTGGATGAAGGGAAACTCCTATTTTCTTGCCATTATCAAATGCTTACCGAAAATCGAGTTATTGGATTTGAAAATCGTATATAAGGATATAAACGCTAAGTCACACGAAATAAGTGAAAAGATGATTCTAGGTTCCATCTGCAATGGAAGATATTATGGAAATGGGTTCAACCCAAATCCTAATGGAATACTCGATGATGGCATCAACGAAATCTGTTTTTTAAAAGACACTCCACTTTTTGAAATTCTCCCCTTGATATTGAAATATCGAAAGGGTAATCATCTGGGAAGTGAAAGGCTATTACTAGAAAATACAATTGAAGGTGAGGTCTCTATGGATGATGGTGAATTTCTATCAAATGTAGATGGGATTGTATATAGCTGCAACAAAATTAAATGGAGAGTTTCTAAAAATAAATTAAACCTATTGCAGCTAAGAAAAATCATATAAATTATTGGTATCTAAGTGCGTCTATAGGATGCATATTAGCTGCTCTCCTCGCTGGATAAATACCAAAGAACAATCCAACTGCAGATGAAAATAATACTGCTAGAATTATGGTATTAAGTTCAATTATGGCAGTGAAGCCCGCGTAATTTGCCAAGGAGTTTGCCAATATAAACCCAAATAGAATTCCAAGTATTCCACCCAATACGGTTAGGATTACAGATTCTGTTAAAAACTGCATCAATATATCGCCCTTGGTAGCTCCGAGGGCTTTTCTTATGCCAATTTCTGCAGTTCGCTCAGTAACTGAAACGAGCATAATATTCATAACGCCAATTCCGCCAACTAGGAGCGAGATTCCTGCCACGGCTGAAATAAAGCTTGTTATCAACCCCAAAACGGAGTCTACTTGATCTAGTATATCTGCAACATTTCTTACTGTATATACATCCTTGTCTGCGTTGTTGTGCCTATTTTCCAGTAGTCTTATGACTTGATTACCGACGTATTCGTTGGTTTCAGGGTCATTAGTCATTATTGCAAGGGTACTTACAGGCATCGTTCCTCCAGTCAGCTCCAAACTTTTATCGAAGGGTAAATATATCAAGACAGGTTGAGCGCCATCATGTCCAGGTGGCCCCATGGAAATATTTCCTCCCATTTGCATTTGGATTGAATCAGCAACACCAACGATTTTTCCCGTTAGGATTTTTGAATTGTAATTAATATTCAATTCTTCACCAACTACATCTTCAAAACCAAATAATTCTCTAGCTCCAGCTGAATCCAATACAATATTTGTATTACCAGCATTGTGGTCTAGCTCTGTAAATGTTCTTCCATGAACTATATCTAAGGCTGAGAAATATGAGGTGTCAGGACCATAGCCTACGATAATAGCCATTCTATTCTTATCATTTAAGCGTGCCCCGCCCACGATGGTATATTCTGGTGTAACATATCTAACCTCTGGTATTTGATCTTTAATAGCTTCGATATCTGCAGAATCGAAAAAATCGCCTTCACCGCCCCTAGATTGTCTGGCTATGACCATGAGTGTGGATGCTCCAATATCATTAAATTGACCTAAAATTGCGCTCTTTCCACCTTCGCCTAGGGAGATTATAGATATAACTGACCCGATACCTACGATGATACCTAGCATTGTCAGGACTGATCTCATTTTATTGGCCAATAAGGAACTTACTGCCATTTTCAAGCTTTCATAAAGCATCGACTATTTCACCGTCCTTAATGTAAACCGTTCTCTCGGCTCTTTTTGAGACCTCGTGGTCGTGTGTAATCAATAAAACGGAAGCTCCACTTCTGTGCAGCTCGTTTATTAAATCTAAAATATCCTTTGCTGATTGTGAATCTAAATTCCCCGTAGGTTCATCTGCTAGGAGTAGGGAAGGGTTTGTTACCATTGCTCGCGCGATTGCAACTCTCTGCTTTTGTCCGCCTGATATTTCATTTGGTCGGTGCCTCGCCCATCGATCTAAGCCAACTGATTTTAATGATTCCATTGCTCTTTTCGTTCTCTCGGATTTTGAAACATTCGCATAGATAAGTGGAAGCTCCACGTTATCTAAGACGTTTAGCTTCGATAATAGATTAAATGATTGGAAGATAAATCCAATTTCCATGTTCCGATATAGTGCTAGAACGTCGTCATTTGAATCAGCAATATTTATTCCGTTTAAATAATACTCTCCTGAATCCATGGAATCCAGGAGACCTATTATATTCATAAGTGTTGATTTACCAGAGCCGGAGGGTCCCATTATGGAAGTGTAGCTTCCTACGGGTATAGAAAGATTGACATTTTTAAGCGCTGTAAATTCCACCTCACCCGTTCGATAAACCTTAGAAACATCCTTTAAATTTATTACTTCATTAATCATCTATCGTTACCTTTTGCCCATCCTGCATGTTGGAGCTAGGATTTAATACAACCACATCACCCAACAATAGCCCAGCCTTTATCTCGACGTACTCCTGAGTTTGAACGCCCATTTCAATTTTTCTTCTCCGAATATGGTCTTCCTTTAGCACATATACATAATATTCGTCCTTATCCCTGAGGATTGCCTGTGCAGGAATTGAGAGGGCATTTTTTACGCTCTCAACCTCTATGGAGGCATCTATTGGGAATCCTATAATCAAGTCCTTTACATGCTCACCTTTAATGTCCATATCGATTTTTACAGTAGGTTCAGACCCTGTCATGGAAGGAATACCACCTGAATTATCCGTGGCTATCGGCGACTTAAAAATCACTTCGCCTTCTAGTTCCATGTCATCTATTTTGTAATTCACTTTTTGTCCAAGGTTTATCCTAAGTGCGTCATTCCTATTGGCATTTATGGTAATAGTCAGAAATCTATCATCGAAGATTTCAATAAAAGGTGTGCTCATAGCTGCTGTAAGGGTTTCTCCTTCTTCACCATTTATTGCAACTACCAATCCAATAAATTCTGCACGAATCTCTTTTTTAGCTTTTTGTAACATTTCTGAAGCTGAAGTGTTGGCATATTGCAATTGATTGAGGAGATTTCCACCCTGGTCCATTGTGCCTGAGAATAAATCCATATTAAATCCACCAAATGCAGAAACCTTTAGATAATTTCGATTTTGTGTAGCTGGAATATTATAAATAGCTAGGTCAAAATCCATCATACCTGAATCAAATTCCTTTTTGAGTTTGTCAAATACATCCCTAAGCTCTCTCAGTAGCTCCCATTTTTTTGATGTAGGAAGATTTTTTATGGATTCAGGAAGATTTACATCTGCTCCATGCGACAAGTGTGCGTCTAAATCTACAAGAAGACGTCCATATTGGGAATATAAAACTCCTCTTTCTTGCTTAGATAGTAAACTCAAATCGGTAATTATAATATTTTCAGATTTATCCTTTGGCTCCACAGGTGTTTGGGTCGTTGGTCTGGGAGTATCTACAGGCTTTATAGTATCCTGTGGCTTTTGGGTAGAAGTTCCTGGTGTAACGGTACCACCTGGACTTCCATTATCTACTACTTTTTCATCTCCTATAGCCACTTCCATTTCGGTAGAAGGCTCCTGTTGCTTTGTATCAGCAAGTGACTTTTCAAAATCCACCAGTAGTGTACTTATATTGTTGTATAGAATTTCTTTCTCCCCATCAGTAAGGCTAGATAAATCCCTTGGTAAATTATTTACTTCTCCCTTTGTGTCTAAATTTGCACGTAAATCTGTGGATAATTTCATAAGAGTAGCCGTCATTCGTGCTTGTCCAATACTGTCTAGTCCCATTAAATAATCTAATTTTGGCAATTGAAAATCAGCCAGTGTGTAGGTTGTAACACCAGTATGATTTTCCATCTTGCTCAAGGCGTCTAGTAACTTCATTTTTTGGTCAGCTGTTAATGCAGGCACATTGCTTAAATCTGGAAATTCAAAATCACCCAAAACATCTGACCCCAATCCCTTTACCGAGTCTAGTAGAGTGCTTTGAAGATTGCTCGTCAACTGAGCCATGATTACCTCCGTGGACATTCCAGGCAGCATGGAAGATAGTATGTCAGGATTGAGCATGCCTAAGTTTGCCATGTCCATGGCTGCATTTGCTTGCATGAATGCGGACTCTGTCTCTGATACCATCCGTTCAAGCTCAGAAGTATCCAATTCAGCTAAAAGCTGTCCTTCAGTTACACGATCTCCAACCTTTACATGTAGCTTTAGAACTTTTTGATTAGGTGCATATTCACTTTGAATACCCGCAGGTTGTACCTTGCTGGTATAATTTAGTGTTGAGGTCAGGTTCATGGTTTGAACAGGCTCAGTTTTTACCTTTGCAATCACTTGTGGTCTTGAGAAAACGTAAATAATTCCTAGAATTAGCGTTGCACCTAAGGCAACCCCCGCTAGTATTTGATTTCTCCTTTTTGCGTCGAGTTTTTCTTTTATTCTTCTATCCATAGTATTTCACCTATTCTATTTTTTAAAAATTTAAATCATATCTATTAAAGAATACCCAATAAGCGAACCTATGACACATTACCGTAGAAATATCACACAAACAATAACTATGAGAATGTTTAAGAAACCATACCTTGTGTTATAATTGTAAGATAAAATTTAATTAAAACTGGAGTGACAGTTGTGGAAAGATTTAAAAAATTAGCAAGTCAAACAATGATAGTGTTCATAATACTTTTTGTGATAATCATGCTAAATCAGATTGTCTCAATTTACAAAAACCTATCGGATATTAATGTTTTTTTAGGGGCAATAGTAGCAATAGCGGCCTTTATACTTCTAATACTACTGATTGGAATTCCTATTTATGGAATTATGAAATATCCGACAAAGTATGCTGTGCCCGAAGACTTAACTGGAACAGAATATGTGGAGTATAAGAAGCATGTAATAGATAGACTTAAAAGGAACAAGATATTACGCTCAATGAATTATGACTATATTGGTGAAACTGATGAAGAAATAATTTCAAATGCCCACGCACGACTTAAAAATGTATCACTTGAGAGAATAAAAAGTGATGCGAATGCCGTATTTCTAACTACTGCAATTAGCCAAAATGGAGTACTGGATGGATTGTCAGTTATGTTTACACTGGGCACTATGGTATATAAAATTGTTGAAATCTACGAAAACAGACCAGACTTAAGTAGATTACTTCATATTTATAGCCAAATTGCATCGGTTGTGTTAATTGCAGGCAGCATTGAAGATATGGATTTGATTGAGGAACAGCTGGAGCCTGTGCTGACATCGCTACTTGGTAGCTCAATAATTTCTGCAATACCTGGCGCAGTTGGGGTAACTACGTTAATTATGAATTCTATGGTCGAAGGTTCTGTGAATGCACTACTAACGCTTAGGGTTGGAATTGTGGCAGATAGATATTTAAGCTCAACTGACAACCTAGACAAAGCGACACTTCGAAAGGGAGCTTTTTATGAAGCGACTGGACATCTGGGTTCCATAATTGCAAACAATGGAGTTAAGATTGTTAAAAGCATTACCAATGCAGCAAAAAAAGCTACCATAGATAAAATTACAAATCCTTTTACTAGAAAAAAAGACTTGGAGGAAATATGACCGATTTAGAAAAAGAACTGCAATTTTCAGTTCTATTAGACGATATGAAGAGAATTTTGCGAAGAACTAAGCATGTAGGCGGTGGTGCTTACGAAAATGATGCGGAGCACTCCTTCCACATATCCACCATGGCGATGGTGTTCCATAGCTATTGCAAAGAAGAGACTGATTTAGCACAAACTATAAAAATGTTGCTCGTCCACGATTTGGTAGAGATATACGCTGGTGATACATTCTGCTATGATGAACAAGCAAATTTGGATAAATGTGACAGAGAAAATGAAGCGGCAGATAAGCTGTTTGGGATGCTGCCTGGTGAAAAGGGAAAAATGTTCTATGGTTTATGGAGGGAATTCGAGGAAATGAATACTCCTGAATCAAAATTTGCAAATGCCATGGATAGAATGCAACCACTATTAAACAATTTAGAAAATGGTGGTGGAACATGGAAGGGAAATGACGTTCGCTACAGCAGTATAGTAAAAAGAATGGAGCCTGTGGCTGAGTTTTCAATAGAGATTTGGGATTATTTGAATATTAAAATTAAGGAGACTTTTATTACGCTAGGTAAAAGTTTGGATTAATCGAAGTATAAAATGAGGAAATTATATCCTCATTTTTATTTGTAAATTTTTCTTAAAAAGTAGTCCTAAATTATTTATAGGGGTATAAAAGTTTTAATGTTATAAATAGGAGCTATTATGGATAATAATATAAATAAAAAAGTGAAGTGGAGTACGTTTTTAATGGATGTATTTATGTGCTCATTGGGTTCCTATGGTGGACCTGAAGCACATTATGGGGTGTTTTCATCCATATTAGTAGGAAAGAAAAAGTATATATCCGAAGAAGAGCTAACTGAAATGATAGGACTTTTCGCCCTAGTGCCAGGACCGGGTAGTACACAAACCATTACCGCCATCGGCTATTATGTCGGTGGACCAATTTTAGCAGTATTAACATTTTTGGTTTGGGCTTTACCTGCCATTGTAATTATGGGACTTATTGGAGTGTTTTTTAGTCAAATCGATAAAAATGATAGTTGGAAACCAGTTCTCACATACTTACCCGCAGCAGCAGTGGCGTTTATAATCTACGCAGCCATATCCCTCACAAAAAAGGTGTTAAAAATCAATAGGGATTATATATTGTATGGGATTATGCTCGCATTGGGTTTGTTGCTCGTTGGCTACTCCATGTGGATTGTTCCAATACTGTTACTACTAGGTGGATTCGTCACATTAATTCCCCATAGGAATGAAGGCGAGAGTGGTTTTGGAAAATATAAACCGAAATGGATTATTTTAGCAATTGTAATAGGACTTGCAATATTTAACGAGGGCTTACGCAGTTGGATCTCTGCGCCCTGGGTTACACTCTACACTTCCTTTTACAGATATGGTTACTCAGTAATAGGAGGTGGCCAAATTGTAATACCCCTAATGATTCAAGACCTCGTGGAGCACCAATCCCTCATATCCATAAGTGATTTTTTATCTGGATATGCAATAGACCAAGCTATACCAGGACCACTTTTTAGTTTTGCTGCATTTGTATCAGCTAGGTCCTTTGCGGGTACAGGCTTTTCATTCATAGCAGGGCTTATTGGGGGACTTAGTATATTTTTCCCAGGGATTTTACTCGTGTTCTTTATATTTCCCCTATGGAAATCCATGAGAGACATTGTAAGCGTAAAACATTTCCTAAAGGGAGTTACAGTTACGGCAGCTGCACTTATTGCCATGACTGCAATAAGGCAAATTATTATTTTGCCTGTGGATGTCACAAACTATGGAGTAGTTATCATCGGAACACTTTTATTATTGAGCAAAAAAATACCTGCTCCATTAATTGTGGTTATTTCTGCAATCTTGGGTTTTATAATATAATTTGACAAACTCACTCAAAATTACCGTAAAATATTTACAAAAAGGTTACAATCAGCCGATTATGGAATAAGTGTGACTGGAAAGGGTAGATATTATTATAACAAATGATAGTAGTATGGAGGGGAATATGAGAGTAGGGATGTTTGAAGCAGGCTTTATGGGAATCGGAATAGTAGGTTTTATAGTAAATGTAGTTATCACTATAGCCCAACTATATGCATTGTATCTTTTCATAAGGGCAGCAAAAATATACATTAAAAACAATGAAGAATTTGACGACCACAACTCTAACAAAGCTAATCCATTGGATGAAAATATAGGAGGTTAATATGGACTTAATTAACCCAATAACACAACGCTTATTTTTCATGTTAGCATTTATTATGCCAATAGCTATGATAGTCGTGGTGGTTATGACCTTAGTCGCCCTATATTATTCGATAAAGGTGTTAAGTGCTTATATAAAATTGAATGACAAGGAGGGTAAGTGAATATGTTTAATATAAATATTAATGATATGATTGAACCTAACAATGTTCTATCTTTTGTCACAGGCTTTATTATTTTAACTTTGACGATTTATACATTGAAAATAGTAAAAAGAGCATTAAAAATATATATAAATAAAACTAAATTTAATATTAAACAAAAGAACTTAAACTCTGACGTGGGGGACGAATCTATATGAATGCATTAATAATTTTTCTTGGAATCGTATTTTTTGCACTAATTATATGGGGACTAATATTAACTATTCAATGCCTATCGCTTTTTGTGGAAGCTGCAAAACTGTACTTAAAATACAATGAGAAAAAAATATTGCTCAAGTAGAGGAAACTCTACTTTTTTCTTTACCTTGGGTTATTAATGATGTATAATTATAGTCCGAAATATGAAAAATACAAACTTTTGGTTGACACCGGACGCTCTCGGTGTTAAAATATTTTAGTGTGCGAAAATCACACCTAAAGGGGACATATCTGCAATAATGCAGTTTGTTAATATATAAAATTTAAGAAGGAGGTGCAAATATGCCTACTATTAACCAGTTGATAAGACAAGGAAGAGAAAAAGTTGTTTACAAATCCAAGTCTCCAGCACTTAGTGTAAACTTTAACTCACTAAGAAAGAAAGCTACAGAACAAGATTCTCCACAAAAGAGAGGAGTTTGCGTAGCAGTTAGAACTGTAACTCCTAAGAAGCCAAACTCAGCGCTTCGTAAAGTTGCGAGAGTTAGATTATCTAACGGAGAGGAAGTAATGGCTTACATTCCAGGAATCGGTCACAACCTACAAGAACATAGCGTTGTTCTTATAAGAGGTGGAAGAGTAAAAGACCTTCCGGGTGTTAGATATCACATCGTTAGAGGTACGCTTGACACTGCAGGTGTTGATAAGAGAAGCTCATCAAGATCTAAATACGGTGCTAAGAAACCGAAGAAGAAATAAATATTGGGTAAGAGTGCATAAATGTTATTTTTAAATTTTATATATTAACATTTGGCACAAACGGCAAACGTCGAGTACCGATGAATTTACTTTTATAGTTAAGGAGGGAAGCTAAGTGCCAAGAAAAGGACATATAGCAAAAAGAGAGGTAATGCCAGATCCGATATATTCAGATGCGGTTATTACTAAACTAATAAACAACGTTATGCTTGATGGTAAGAAGGGTGTTGCACAAAAAATTGTGTACAGCGCACTAGATTACGTACAAGATAAGACAGGCGAGGACGGACTAGAGGTATTCTACAAGGCATTAAATAACATAATGCCAGTTCTAGAAGTAAAAGCTAGAAGAATAGGTGGAGCAACATACCAAGTTCCAATCGAGGTAAGAGCAGTTAGAAGAGAAACATTAGGACTAAGATGGTTAGTAAAGTATTCAAGAGCTAGAGGCGAGAAAACTATGACAGAAAGACTTGCTAAAGAAATTCTTGATGCATCTAATGAATTAGGAGCTAGCGTTAAGAGAAGAGAAGAAATGCACAGAATGGCAGAAGCTAATAAGGCATTCGCACATTACCGCTGGTAATAGTGTTACAAGAGGAGGACTATTTTGCCAAGACAAGTACCATTAGAAAAAACTAGAAATATCGGTATCATGGCTCATATTGACGCTGGTAAGACTACTACTACTGAGAGAATTCTACTTTATACAGGAAAAATCCACAAAATTGGGGAAACTCATGACGGTGGAGCTCAAATGGACTGGATGGAGAAAGAGAAGGAAAGAGGAATCACTATTACTTCTGCTGCTACAACAG
>CAYUJY010000048.1:0-1676 GCA_964445145.1 uncultured Peptoniphilaceae bacterium
ACGAAGGGATTTTTTTAGGCATGATTTATCCATTTTGCTCAAGATGTGGTGATATTATTTTTCCTATTTATGAAAAACAATTAGGGAAATATCCTATAATCAATGAAGCACAATAATTTTTATGATAAAATATTTAAAAGTTTAAACAGGTGATTAAATGAAAACATTATATTTACTAAGACATGCAAAAAGTTCGTGGGATAATGAGACTCTAATTGATTTTGATAGACCATTAAATGATAGGGGTTATAGTGAGTCAAAAATGATGGCAGAATTTATGCGTAAAATGAATTATATTCCCAAGACTATAATTTCCTCCACTGCAAGAAGAACTAGAGAAACCCTGAAACCTATACTGGAGGAGCTGGATTTTAAAGGGGAAGTTATTTATACTGATTACTTATATAATGCTACAGAATATGAGATAAAGGCTGAATTATCAAAGATTGAAGCTGATTCTATTTTAGTTGTGGCACATAATCCAGGATTGGAGTTTTTACTATATAATTTGATTGGTGAGCACTTAATGATGAAAACTTGTCAGCTTGCTGTTATTGATATGGAGAATATGAAGCTATTAGATTTTATCCGACCTAAGGATTTTTAATTAAATTAACGAAAAACTCAAACTAAACAAACGACTTATTTTCTAGATTAATAGGTAATAAGTCGTTTTATTATTTAATTTATGCGTAGTGTTGTTTCACCATCGAAGAAGTGAAGTGCATCTAAATCGAAGGAGAAGTTGTGGACTTCGTCCATGTGATATTCAAAATGCCCTGGAACACTCATTGTACATCTCGTGCCATCTTCTAATTCTGTATATAGTAATTTTTCCTTGCCGAGGTTTTCCACAACATCAATTTTTGCTTTAAAACTATTTTTTTCTTGCTTCTCAGACAAAAATCTTTCGCTTCTAATACCCATACACACAGGCTTGCCTTCGTAGGCTTTTAAGATTTTCAAGTCCTCTGGCTTTGGATCCACAACTATTAGTCCTGAATCACTTACAAATTGACTATTTTTAATAGATCCTTTGAATATGTTAATCGTTGGTGAACCAATAAACTCTGCTACAAACAAATTTGCAGGACTGGAATAAAATTCCTCCGGTGCTCCAACTTGCTGGATTTTACCTTTGTCCAGTAGCACAATTTTCGTCGCCATGGTCATCGCTTCAGTTTGGTCGTGGGTTACATATATTGATGTGGTTCCCAGTTGCTTATGCAGCCTCACTAACTCTACTCTCATGTGCTCACGAAGTTTTGCATCTAGATTAGATAGGGGCTCATCCATAAGGAAAACGCCTGGCTTTCTTACCATTGCCCTTCCCAAGGCAACCCTTTGCCTTTGTCCTCCGGAAATATCTGAGGGCCTATTGTACAAATATTCTTCAATTTGAAGTACCTTTGCCGCTTCCAGCACTCTGTTGTGAATGACCTCTTTTCTTTCTTTTTTCATCTTCAAGGAAAAAGCCATATTATCGTAAACCGTCATGTGGGGGTATAAGGCATAGGATTGGAAAACCATAGCTATGTCCCTATCGCTGGGTGCGACCTTGTTCATTAATTTATCATTAAAGAAAAGCTCTCCTTCGGTTATGGAGTTTAAGCCCGCAATCATTCTTAAGAGCGTCGATTTACCACAACCAGATGGTCCCAATATTACACAAAATT
>CAYUJY010000048.1:1686-11698 GCA_964445145.1 uncultured Peptoniphilaceae bacterium
ATTCCTTGTCATCTATTTCTAGGTCTATATTTCTAATAGTGAAGTTTTCACGACCTTCATATTTTTTGCCTATATTATTTAATACAACTTTCATCTAGTCCTCCTAGCCCTTTACGGAACCGGCACTCAAGCCAGATACCAATTCTTTTTGCAAACTGATAAACAAGATAATTATTGGAATAGCTGTCAATAATCCACCAGCCGCAAATGCAGGTTGGTTCATTGTCCTAACATCCTCAATTAACGTGAACAAACCAGTTGCCAATGTATAATCCTGTGGATTGGTTAAAAGTATGCTCGGTAGCATATAATCCATAAAAGGTCCGATAAACGACCACAATGCTATTATTGCAAGCATCGGTCTAGCTATTGGCATGATTATCAATCTATAGACTTCCATATTGGAGCAGCCATCAATTCTAGCTGCATCGTCGAGCTCTGTTGAAATGGAGTCTATATATCCTTTTAATATAAAAGTGTTGGATGCGATACCACCAGCTGCATATATCAATATCAACATTGCTTTTCTACTAAATATCGGCAAAACACCCGAAATTATTGAGTGGATTGCATAGTAGGCTGTAATTCCAGCAAAGGTGGGAATAGTTTGTATCAGCATTATTGATAACAAGCTGAGTCTCTTACCTTTAAACCTAAATCTTGAGTATGCATAACCTGTAAAGGACACGATTAATAGTGTTATCAATGCAGTTATTATGGCTATATAAATGGTGTTTCCAACCCACTTTGTAAAATAGGTTTGGTCAAGTAGATATTGAAAATTCTTCAAGGAAAATACAAATTCTCCGCTCAAGGAAATATTTCTACCTTGGGTACCATTAAAGCTAGAGATTACCATTACGCTCAGTGGCCACAAAATTATAAATGCCCATCCTATCATTATGACGTAGGATATCACGAGAAGAATTTTTCCCATGGTATTTAAAGGCTGTCGGTCGGATAAATATAATGAATTGTCTTTTTTTTTCTTAAACATATTAATCCTCCTTAAAAGCCTTGGTGTTTCTATATCCAAGATAGGATACGAACATCAACACCAGTGAAATTACTATAGTTATAGCTGCTCCAATACCTTGGTACTGATTTTGCACAGTCAATTTGTAGATATATGAAATCAATAAATCTGAAGAACCAGCCAAGTTCCCATAAAGGGAAGGGAAGAACGGTCCACCTCGATTAAATAAATATATAATCGAAAAGTTGTTAAAGTTAAATGTATATTGATTTATTAATAGTGGGGCGGTTTGAAATAGTACTAGCGGTATTGTAATCTTAAAGGTTTGTTGAAATCCCTTTGCGCCATCTATTTCAGCAGCTTCGTACAAGTCCTTTGGTATCCCTTGTAGAACTCCAGTAGAGAGTAGGAACACATATGCAGAGCCCAACCATCCCTGTAACAAAATTAAGAAAATTCTAGTTTGGGTCGTGCTATTCTTTACATCCAATGAGATATTAAAAACATTGTTTAGTATTTCGGTTAACGGTCCATTTCTAGCGACCATAAGGGAGAAAAACATAATTGTGATAAATGCAGGAACAGCCCAAGGAAGAATATAAATAGTTCTAAATATTTTCTTTCCAACGACTCTTTCCTGGTTCACGATTAAGCTCAAAATAAATCCTATGGCGATGGCAAATGTCGTCGCTCCAGCCGTCCATAGTAAGGTCCACCTTAGAATCAACCAGAACGCGCCCCCTGCAATTCCTTCCCCCTTAGCAACCAATGCGTAGTTGGATAATCCAATCCAATTGAACTTCGTTTGGTGGTCAGGGTCCATATTCGTAAAGGATATTAGAAACGTAGTTATGATAGGTATCAAAACTATAAACGCTATGAGTACATAGGCTGGGATGGAGACCAAGTATGGAAAGCCTTCACGCTCAATGTTTTGCGTTGTCTCAAACCATGTCTTTATCCTCACTCCCTTAATATTTAACAGCTCAGTTTTTCTAACGTCCCTAAAGGATTCTATAAATATGAACAGTGCAATAATTGCAAACATTATGGCGATAATGCCTTCTATCATAAATATTATGGACCTATCCATCCTCGCTCCACCGTGGGCTAGGGAAATCAGACCAAAGAAGCCTTCGCCTTGGTAATTTCCATATCCTAAGAAATATGGAATGGCAATTACGTAAATAAACAAGGAACCCAAAAAGAATAATAGCGCTTTGACATATTGTTTATTCAGCATTTGCCCTAGACCTGGCACTAGCATAGAAACCATTGTGTTAATGGGAAAGTTTTTTTCTATTTCCTCCGGTGTTTTTCTTCTAGAGTCGGAAATATCAGACTCCATTACTTTTTCTTGAGTTGCTATATCGATTTTTAAATGATGCTCAAGGTTTTTAATTTCTTCCTCAAGGCTCTTCTTTGGATCATTGTAAGAGTAGGCGGTGATATCTTCCTTATATTTTGTGTTTGCGATTTTTACCTCGTTGGTATATGCCTTACTAGATATTAAACCGTCTCTTTTCTTTTCTTTAATTTTTTGAATTTCTGCATCCAATACTTCCTTACGCTTCCTATTGAAATCCTCAATTTCTTTTTTTAGTAATTCAATTTCCTTTTGGTCCAGATTACTTAATTCAAGCTTTCGTTGCTCTAATGACTCTGAAAGTTCCGTATGGGTGTTAATAATCTCTGGAATATGTCGAGCTTTATGGGAGTTGATGAGAAATTGAAGCTGGGCATCATAATCTAGCTCTACAAAATCTTTGTAGAACTCTAATCTTTTCTCAGCTTTAAAAAGCTCAATCTTATAGTTTTTTATTTTGTTATCGTCAGTTAGCGTATCCTCATATGATTTTGAATCCTTATCTAAGCTTGATAAAAATGTTTTTTCCCTATTTTTATAATCTTGAAATGCAATCATATAAGGATGGGAGTCTTTATTCTTTTTTATCTCAGTAGCTTCCTTGTCGCTTGCATTGGCTAAGTCCAATAGATACAAATTTTTTCTAGGATGGAGATTTCCTATTTCATCCCTTAATTCCTTAAAATACTTCATATTCTTTCCTCCGAAACGGTGATATATCTAACCGTAGAAATAAATAACAGAATGTATAAAACGAGTAATATATAATAAAATAATGATGTGATGTTAAACGTAAATATTTTGTTAACAAATTTTATTAAAATCATCCCACCAAAAACGATGGCATAAAGCTTGTTGGGTTTGATTTTGTTGTATGTAAAAAATAAAAATACAGATATAATTATTGGCTCTAGAATATTAAAAATGTAGTTAAGCAATATAAAATTAATGTAATCTTGAGCAGTATGGGTTGGGAAAGCTACTTTAAAGCTATCAAATGCCTCTATGCTCTTTGCGTTCATTAAAGCCTCCAATGAAGCAAACAGCACAATTAAAAAGGATACAATTAAAACTACTTTCAAATTTTTATTAATCTTCATGTTTCACCTAATAAAATGGTAAGGGGACAAAGGGTCCCCTTTAACATTTATTAATTTTTATTAAATTATTTAATGTTCGCCATCATAGCATCAAAGGATGCCTTAATCTCGCCATATGCAGCTTCAACAGTTCCAGGTTTAACGCTGTTCCATGAAAGTAGTGCATTTTTCCATGTATCCCAAACTTGTCCCCACTCTGAGAATAGAGGTCTAGCAGGAGCTTTTTCATAGGATTCATAAACCGCTGCTATGATTTCCTTTTGAATATTAGTTAAATCAGAATTTGCATAGGTTTCAATAGTAGCATTTTCCAAAATCTTACCTGTAGCATTGAATAAATCTACAGCATATTCAGGATTTACGATTTCTTTAATCATCGCATAAGCTAAGTCAATCTTATCTTGTTCCTTTTCAATACGTGAGTTAATAGCTAGTCCCCAGCCACCTTTCCAGTGGGATAGAGGTTTACCATTAATAGTAATATGCTCGCTTGAATTGATAACTAGATTTTCTTCACCAGCTGCTTCAGCCATGCTCGCTTGTTCCCAAGGTCCGCCAAGTCTGATAACGCCATTACCACCAGTTTTGAATTGGTCATCTATATAACCCCAACCAGCATCTGTATCAAATAGTGGAGTGTTAGCAGTATTGTTGTAACTCCAATAATCGTATAGGGCTTTTATTAGACCTTGTTGATCAAGAGTTAATTCGCTATATTCCTTAGTCATGTCAGAGAAAAATGCTCCAGAACTATCCTTCCCCAATAGCTCAATATCAGCTGAATTTGTAGCAGCAACACCATACCAAGCATCAAAAACAGGAATTAAAACCGTATCATTTTCTTGTCCAACAAATTCTACAGGATTTGTTAAATCAACGCCACTTGCATCAGCATTCGCCTTGTTTGCATACGTGATTAATGTTTCTATATTATATGGGAATGCCAAATATTCACCATCAATATTAAACTGTCCGCCTAAACCTGC
Source organism: uncultured Peptoniphilaceae bacterium (assembly GCA_964445145.1). Classification (GTDB taxonomy): domain Bacteria; phylum Bacillota; class Clostridia; order Tissierellales; family Peptoniphilaceae; genus CAYUJY01. Next base: position 6,115 of record CAYUJY010000048.1, read on the forward strand.
ATTGAAATCTTTCCAACCGCCCAGTTCATCTGCTAAAGCCTCAGCGTCAATTGGATTAAGAACCATTGCATCATTTAGACCATAAAGTCTATCGGCAGGGATAGCGAAAACATCAGCTACGTCTTCGTTTAATGCGTCCGTGTTATCAAGAGTATCTAAATGATCAAACGCTCCAACTTCGATTATGTTAATAGTTGCATTTGGATTAGCTTCCTTTACTCTTGCAGCTGCATCTTCATAATACTTAACCCAATCAGTTTCAGCTTGTACACTTATTGTAGCCGATAATCCACCTTCAGCCGGTTCAACAGGTGTTGTTTCAGCAGGCTTTGTCTCTGCTGGTTTTGTTTCGGTAGCCTTTGGGCCACACGCAGTAAGCACTAAAGCTAAAACTAACAGCATAGCCATTACTGACTTCAAATTCTTCATTTTAAATTCCTCCTAGTAGTTCCTTTATGAAAACGATAACACATAAAGGCCATTTAGTTATAATCTAGAGAGAAGTAAATATATTTCTCTCATCTTTTATTATATACCCAATGGAATTGAAAGTTAAAACTATGTAAAATGGTTATTCCAATAATTTTAGTATTTTTGTATTAATTTATGAAAAATATATGAGAACTGAACCATTTATCAATAATAATTTTATGTAATTTTATGATAATATTGATTGTATAAGAAGACACTTTTATTAAGAAACTAGGAGGCAAAAATGAAAGTTAATTGGATTACATTTATGGTGAAAGATATAAACGAATCTAAAAAATTCTACGAAAGATTCTTAGGACTGAAATTAGCAAGGGAATTTAGTCCAAATGAGATGATGAAAATTGCATTTTACAAAGCTAATTCTGGTTCAGAAATTGAATTGATTGAAACTAAAGGTTCTGGAGATACCACAGAAACTAATGGAAGAGTATCTCTAGGAATATCAGTAGATAACTACGATGAATTACTCCAAAAGGCGAGGGACTTAAAAATAATTACCCAAGAGCCACAGTTATTAGGAGAAATGGAATGCTTCTTCGTTACAGACCCTGACGGTATCGGAATTCAGCTAATTAAAGAATTATAGATATAGTTACTAAGGACGGGTTACCTAGTAACAGCATTATATATGATATAATATAGAAAAGAATAATTATGAGGAGATGATTAAATTGACACTACCAGCATGCCCAAAATGCAATGAAAACTACACATATGAAGACGGACATTTATTTATATGCCCCATGTGCTTTCATGAATGGACTGAAGAAAGCTTGAAGGCGGAGGAAGAAGCCTCAATCATTAGGGATATTAACGGAAACCAAATAGAAAATGGTGATGAAGCTACCATAGCCAGTGATTTAAAGCTAGGAAAGGACACCATAAAAAGAGGCTCTAAGGTCAAAAACATTCAAATACTTGATGAACACGTAGATGGACACGACATTCAAGGTAGAATAGATGGATTTGGAACCTTGTATTTAAAGTCGTCAGTAATAAAAATATAAAATTGACAATAACAGGTACCTGTTTTATAATTATAATAGGTGCAAAAGGTACCTGTTAGAAAGATGATTATGATGAAAAACTTTAGCAATGAAGAAATTGTATTATCAGCCTTGGATCAAGTGATGCGAATGCTTAGAAGACGTCCTGTTAGTAACCAACGCTTTGGCAGAGGAACCTATAGGCTCCTAAGTGCTATTTATATGCATAGTGAAATTGCAACTAGAGAATTGGCTGAAACTTTGAATCTACGCCCATCTTCGCTTAACGAAAGATTAGTTAAGTTAGAGACAGAGGAGATAATCGAAAGATATAAAAATCCTTTAGACCAACGAATTTATTTGGTAAAACTCACGTCGAAGGGAACGGAGTTCTTAAACGAACTCAAAGATGAAAGAGAAAAATTAAATGAAAAAATCGGAGATATATTGGAAGAAAATGAAATTGAAAAGTTGACACTTCTTGCCAATAAACTTGGAAATGGCTTAAGTCAGCTTTCGATGGAATCCGAAAGTAGTCATAATTCATAGTGGGCAATAGGACCCACCATCCTAAATACTAAGGGGAGGAATATTATGAAAGCGATAGTAGATAGAGATACCTGTATAGGCTGTGGAATTTGTGTAGCAGTATGTCCAAATGTTTTTGAATTGGACGACGAAAACATAGCAATAGTGAAAGTTGATGTAATCGATGCAGCGGATGAAGCATTAGCAGTAGATGCTGCTGAAAGATGCCCAGTTTCTGCAATTGAGATAATAGAAGAATAATTTATGATATCGGTGTGCTCCTAGTTGGATGCACACCGATTTTTATATGATATTTATTTAGTTTCCGCCTGTAGTTCTGAAACGAGTTGTGAATACAATTGTAAAACTTCAAGCAAATGGATTTATGGATGTGATTCCTGTCAAGATGTTTGTCCGATGAATAAGGGTAAATGGAAAGGTATGGAAGATTTCCCAGGACTTAGAGATATTGCTCTATATTTAAATCCGATGGATATAATGGAAATGGATGAAAGCTACTATATAGAAAATATCCAACCTAAGTTTTTTTATTTAAGTCCAGAAGAGCTATGGAAGTGGAAGGCTAACACACTCATACATATGGGGGAAAATTATACTGATAAATATGAAAAATATATTAAGGAAGTTTCCTTAAGTAATAATGCTGTATTAAATAGGCTAGGAAAAGAGATATCTTTGAAATTAAATCTTTGATAATATTACAAAATTAAGGAGTGTTGCAAAATAAACGCTATTTTGCAACACTCTCTTTTATACTTTGGATTATGTCATCCACACTATTATTTTCTAAGCTTAAAATTAGCTTTTCCTTTTTTATAGCATAATTTAATAGTTCACTGTTTTTTTTGTTTATTCCAATGTATTGAGGGGCGCAGTCCACGATGATACCAACAGTATCAATTAACTCCATACCTTGTTTAATTAAATCATCACTAATTTCTATAAAAGGCTTTTGCCAAAGTGTTTTCAGTGCTAGATTTTTTGACACCTCAAAATCTAAGTCATTTTCAAACAAAATTCCACTGTAAAAATTAATTCCATCTTTGTTTAATGCTCTGTATATGTCTACACCAGTTGAATTTCCGCCTATGACATACACTTTAGGAACATCAGAATTTTTGGGAAGCTCGATACTTCCCAGTAGGGAGTTGTAGCTACCATATTCTATATTATAAACCTTTTGAATATTAGCATCATTTATTACAGTTGCTGGACTCCCAAATGCAAAAACATGCCCTTCGTCTATCAACATTACATGATCAGCAATTTTTGAAACCAATTCTATCTCGTGGAGGGATAGAATTATAGTTTTATTTTTTTCTAGTGCCAATTTTTTTAGTATATCCAACAGTTCAATCTTGTACCTTATATCCAAGTAGGAAGTAGGCTCGTCCAACACCATTATGTCTGACTCTTGGCATATGGCTCTGGCTATCATAATTCGCTGCCTTTCACCATCGCTGAGCTCCGTAATTTCCTTATCTGCTAATTTTTCACCGTTGACTAAACTTATGGACTCTTCAATTATCTTTTCATCTTCTTTTGTAATATTACCAAGGTAGTTAGTATGGGGATATCTTCCAGTCGCTACCAACTCATATGCAGTCATAAGGTCTGGAGCAGGTCTTTCGGTTAAAACAGCAGATAACTTTTTGGCCTTTTCCTTGGGACTTAAGTTATGTAAATCCTCTCCTAGGATAGAAATCTTTCCATCTAGTGACTTTATCTGATCTATTATAGACTTTATTAAGGTTGATTTCCCGCAACCATTGGGACCCAATACACACAAAATCTCTCCACTATTTAGGGTGAAACTTACATTATCGACTACAATTTTTTTAGAATAGCCAACCTTTAAAGAATCAGTTTTAATTGTATTCATCGGCTCTTCCTCCTACTTAACATTAGATAGATTACGATTGGGGCACCTATAAATGAAGTCACCGTGCTCAAATTCAGCTCTGTAGGCGAAAATAAAGTCCTTGCAAGTAAATCTGATAGTAGTGAAAAGCTACAACCGAATAGAAAAATTGCAGGAGTTAATATCCTTGGATTTGCAGTTTTTGCTATCATTCTAGTCAAGTGGGGCACAGCAATTCCAACGAAAGATATTGGGCCTGCAAATGCAGTTACGCAAGCTGATAAAACGCTGGATAATATGATTAATGCGACCCTAAAAAACTTGACATTTACGCCCATACTTTTTGCATAATTTTCTCCCAGCATATAGCCTTCTAAAGGCTTTGATAGGAAAAATACCAGTAGCACACAAGGGACTATTACTATAGCAGAAACCTTTAGCATATCCCATGTTGTTCCAGAGAATGTACCCAAGGTCCAATTATGTAAATTTGCGATTTTGTGGTCATCTGCAAAGGCGACCATAAAATTTGTGCCTGCAGATGTAATATATCCAATCATTATTCCAATAATTATCAATGCAGTTGGTGAGTTTACCTTTCCTGACAACAAAAGCACTAGTATCATTGCCAGCATACTTCCTAAAAAAGAAACTAAAAACATACCAAAATGATTGTTGTTAATAAGAGCCCAGTAGGTTGCGTTAAACATAAAAAACGACACGAACAATTTCGCTCCTGAAGAGATTCCCAGAACGAAAGGCCCCACTATGGGGTTTCTAAAAAATGTTTGGAGCAAAAACCCTGAGACGCTCAAGGCGCCGCCAAATAATATGGCGGCTATAATCCTTGGCAATCTGATTTTTAACAAAATATTTGTTTCCATTTTAGATAATTCTTTTACACCTAGGATTGCATCGGCGATTTTTCTGAGATTTATATCCACAGATCCCATGGATAAATTTAAAAATACGGAAAAAATCAAGAGCATAACCAATAGGCTAAAAAGAAATATGGGTTTTCTTTTTTTTGACATTACATACCTTTATCTATCCTGTAGTGATATTCAGTTTCTTCTACTTCACCCCAAGGATTTGAGAATATTTCGTGTAAACTTGCAATTATATCTGATAATTTATCTGCTGATTGCCAGTAATGATCCTTTATCATGTATATTCTATTGCTTGTGACTACAGGAAGGTCAGCAACAAAAGGAACCGTAGCTAATAAATCTTCCTTATTTTGAATAGTGTGTCCAGACGCTTTATCGTAGATAATAATATCTACATCTTGCATAATTGAATAGAAATCTTCATTGGACATGTCACTATTACCCCTAACGTCCATATGATAATTTTCTGGATAATGTATTCCACCAGCTAACTCTACAGTTACAGGAGTGTGTCCCTTTCCGTGGGTAACTCTAAACAGCTCCTTGGAGCCGGAGTAGTAAATATTAGCTACTTTAGGTTTTTCCATATTTGAAGCTTTAATGTCTTCCACAAGCGCATTAATTGTTTTTATCTCGTTATCATAATAGGCGAAAGCTTCTTCTTCCTTGTCCAATAGGGCACCAGCATATTTAACCCATTCCAGTCTACCCCTAGGGTCATCTTCTTTGTAAGCGCCTATTACCATGTAGTTGATGCCTAGCTCTTCAAATTTAGGAATTATTTCTTCACTCCTAGAAGCACTCAA
>CAYUJY010000049.1:0-1931 GCA_964445145.1 uncultured Peptoniphilaceae bacterium
CAAATGTGCTAGATGCCTCCAAGTTATGGAGAACAGTTGTGATTGAAGTTTCTAAGGATTATCCTGAAGTTGAACTAGATCATATTTATATCGACAACGCCACCATGCAGGTTGTTAGGGAGCCAAAACAATTCGACGTGATTTTGACTAACAATATTTTCGGAGATATCCTATCCGACGAAATATCACAAATTACAGGGTCAATAGGAATGTTGCCATCAGCTAGTCTTGGAGATAAGGGACCAAATCTTTACGAACCTATCCACGGCTCAGCTCCTAGTATAGCTGGACAAAATATAGCTAATCCGCTTGCTACCATCTTATCTGTGGCAATGATGCTAAGATACAGTTTTAACCTTGAGAAGGAAGCTAGTGCTATAGAAAATGCAGTTGAGCGCGCCATGGAAGAAGGCTACAGAACAGTTGATATCGCAGGCGATATCAGCCCAATTGGAACCACTGAGATGGGCGAAGCAGTAATTAAGTTTTTGGTATAAATTAGCGTTTTATTGATACCTCGGAAACTCTCCGAGGTATTTTTATGTAAAAACTCTAGCATCGTAACTATATTTAAAATAGAATTTGGTATTACATATTTATTTTATAGTATAATAAATTCATGAAATTATTTTGTATTTACACTGTTGTTGTTTAGGAGTTATACTATGGACATTTTTAAGAAAATTAACCTGTATCAAGATGAAATAAATAAGCTACGACCATTTAGTGGTGAAATGTTAAACCAAATAAAGAGCTTTTATCGAATTGGTATTACATGGAGCTCTAATGCCATTGAGGGCAATTCATTAACGGAGAGTGAAACAAAAATACTAATAGAGGATGGGTTATAAGTCGGTGGAAAACCTCTACGAGATGTGTATGAAGCATTAGGTCATTCCAATGCTTATGATTATATGTTTGAACTCATGGGCAATAGAGGAATTTCGGAAGTTGATATTAAACAATTACACAAGTTGTTTTATAAAAACATTGATAGCGATTATGCTGGAGTTTATAGAGATTTCCCTGTGTTTATTTCTGGTTCAAACTATCCAGTGACGAGGGTCGAAGATATTCAAATTGATATTGAACGGTTATGTACTTGGATATCTGAAGCTTATTCTTTATATCATCCCGTTGAATTTGCTGCACTTCTACATAAGAAATTTGTATTTATCCATCCATTTAAAGACGGAAATGGTAGAGTAGCTAGACTTCTTATGAATACGGTTCTAATCCAAAATGGATTTTTGCCTGTAATTATTCCACCTATTGTAAGGAGTGAGTATATTTCACTCTTGGAAAAAGCACGTGCAGATGATAGAAGTTTCATTAATTTTATAGCAGAAATGGAATTGAATCCCAAAAGGATATACTTAGCCTTCTACAAATCGAATTTTCGCAATGAAGATAAATACCTTTGCCTAAAGATATTGTTAGTAATTTTCATATAAAAAGTAGTACACTTTTGAAATTTTGTCACAAAAAAAGCCCATAGGCTGTCCTATGGGCTTTTCTCAGTTATAATCGTTTGGGTTTCCTCCGGCTTGTCTGATACAATCTCTGGCTGCTTGCAATATAGCCGCACTGGTTTCAGTGGCGCTGGATACTATATCCACATTCACAGATTGTTCTTTCACTATTTCGTATGGAATTTTAGTCAGTGCAGTTTTTGTAACTGCCTTAGTTTCATTGTGGGAAACTATTCTAAAGTCTTCAATAATTCCATTTGCTACACCTTCCGAAGACAATGGCACTACCAATCCATTGGATTCGTTAATTATCTGGTCATTTACAGAAGGGTAATCGGTGCATACTATGAGTTTTTTCATTATCTTTGCCTCATCCAAAACTATTGATTTTCCTTCAAACCTGGAAGTTTGAATCACCATATCCGTATTCTTTATGTAAGGGTAAGGATTTTCTTTTAT
>CAYUJY010000049.1:1941-5710 GCA_964445145.1 uncultured Peptoniphilaceae bacterium
AGTTTTTGTAACTGCCTTAGTTTCATTGTGAGAAACTATTCTAAAGTCATCAATAATTCCATTTGCTACTGTCATCTCTACTGTCAGTTCATCGTTAAAACCTTGTGCTGACGCCTGGTATACTCCATCTTTCAAACCATTTCCCTTGTAATCATAGTAATGTGTAGGGAAATTTTCGCTTGCAATGGCGTCTTTCTCCGGTTGATTGCTTATAATCACACCGAGTACTAAAGCAAATATTAAGACTAATGGTATGAATAGGAGCTTTTTATTGAATCTCAATTTTAATCTCCTCCTACGCATTTTGGAACCTCTCGCTTACGCCTTTAAGTTTCTCTATTATAGGCAAGTTATATGGACATCTGGTTTCGCAAATTCCACATTCGATACAGTCCTTTGCATTTACGGCTTGTGACTCGTATCTAGATTTTGCCCATTCTCCCAGGTTATATTTAGTTAAGTATAAATCAAATGTGAAGATTGTTGGAATATCTATGCCTACAGTACAAGGCGCACAGTATCCACAACGTCTACAGAAGTTAGGTCCTAGGGATTCTCCCTCAGCTACAAGCTCTGCCCTCTCTTCATCGGTAAGTGGTCTAAAGTCATTACCTGCTGTGGCATTAATCTCAACTTCTTCAACACTTTTCATTCCAGGTATTACAACTGTAATAAAGTCGTTTTCTAAAATGTATCTCAAGGACTCTAATCCGTGATTCATAAGTACTCCACCAGCAATCAGCTTCATAACTATGGTTCCAACGTTCATTTCTTTTGCTTTTTTAAACACTGGTATTCCTTGGGACTCCACAGCATTAAAAGGAAATTGGATGGTGGAAAAATGTCCCGTATCCAGTAATTTAAGCATCATATCGGCACTGTGACTACTCACGCCGATTTCTTTAATTAATCCTTGTTCCTTCATTTCATTGAGGAATTTCAATGCACCATCGTCTGCCATAACTTGTTCAAATTGTTCAGGCTTTGATACATTGTGTAATTGAAACAAATCTATATAATCTAGACCTAAATTTTTGTAGCTGGTTTCGAAGTCTGCTTTAATGGCATCATAGGTTCTTCCCATGCTCTTCGTTGCCACAATAAATTTTTCTCTACCTACTTTTTTTATTGCATTTCCTAGAAGTTCTTCACTTATTGTGTAGCCCCTAGCTGTATCTATAAAATTGATGCCGTTGTCATGGGCAGCTTGAACTATGTCGTTTGCTGTCTCTTGATCGCACTGCTGGATAGGAATTCCTCCCAAACCAACCACGGAAACTTCAAATCCCGTACGGCCTAATACTCTTTTTTCCATTATGTCACCCACTATATATGATAAAAGTTAATTTTCTATTCTACTAAATATATTATACCAATAGAATTCCCAATTACAATGAGGTAGGGTTAATTTTCATAAACTTTTTTTAAGTTTCCTTAATTATTGCAAGAAGTTTAATAATATTTGATATATTATCGGTCCTAAAATCGCAAACAAATAATCGGAAATTTTAACTTCTTTAAGTTTAAGCATATTAAAACCCAGCCCAATTATTAAAACCGAACCTATGGCAGAAATTTCATTCGTAACCCCAGGTGTTAAAACTGGCGAAATAAAATATGCTAGGAAGAAAAATATCGATTGGTATAAAAATGTAATGGGACCACTCAACATAACACCTGCACCGAAGGAGGTGCTAAATATAACAGTTATTACAAAGTCTAGTATTGATTTTAAAATTAATATGGAGCCATCATTTTTTAGCGCTGCATTTACTGGTCCCAATATGGCCATAGAGCCCACCATATGTATCATTAAAACCGTGACCAAGCCTTCTGAAAACCTGTCGTCACCAATTTTTACCGTCTTTTTTAAGTAAGCTCCAAAGTCATTAAATTTTCCATCAATGTCTATTGTAGTGCCGATAACACCTGCCACACTCAGACTTATAAGCATAAGTATTAAGTTTTCCGTTCCTATGGCTCCTTGAATTCCCACAACTAGGATACACATTCCAGAAATTAGCATTATGGAATCAAGTTGCTTCTTTGGAATTTTATCCCCAACAAGTCCACCTATAATTCCTCCAGCGATTATGGCAAACATATTAATAAAATTATAAATCATAACTTCCTCCCTAGATTAATTATAAGATATAAATAACTTTTATTAAATAATTTAATTAAAAATGATAATATATAGCATACTTTATTTGTTACGCCTAATAAAAAAACCGAGGGTCACTCCCTCAGTTTCTATTTGAATTGGTCTAATATATAGTCCTTTATTGCAACAACTTTTTTGTCTCGTACGTAAACCCTTGGAACTCTCCTAGCTATACTATTTACTAGTTCCGTGTCGGATGTGTTGGTAAGCTTTGCTAAGTCATATACAGTAGGAACTCCTTCTTCATATCCGAAGAGAATTACTTCATCCCACAGCTTACAATCAATTCCCGTTACGTCAATCATCATTTGGTCCATGCAAACCATTCCTCTAACAGGCGCTAATTTTCCATTAACATAAACCTTCGCTAAGTTTGAAAATACTCTCCTATAACCGTCTGCGTAACCTATTGGAAGTGTGGCAATTACCGTAGTGTCTTTTTCTACAGTGTAGGTACAATTATATCCGATAGTCGTTCCCTTATCCACTTCACGTAGTCTGATAATTCTTGCTTTAAGCTGCATAATTGGTTTAAGTTCAGCCCTTGCATGACTCACATCCGGTCCGCTATAAAGTCCAATGATGCCATAGCCTACTCGAACGGCTTGGTTTTCATACTCAGGTAGCTCTATTACTGCAGAACTGTTTGAAATATGTTTTACTGGTATATTTATGCCATTTAAATTTACTCTTTTGTTAAAGTCGATAAATTTTTCTGCTTGTTTCCTAGTTTTGGTCTTGTCCTTTTCTTCCGAACTTGTGAAGTGAGAAAATATTCCTTCCAATTCAATACCTGGAAGTCTTGCCATTTCACAGATTTGTTCCACCGACTTATCGCTACAATCTAAACCTACTCGGATCATCCCCGTATCTAGTTTTACATGGATTTTTTTCTTAACATTTCGCCCTTCTGCTTCCTTTGATAGTTCCCGTGCTTCATCTAAATTAAATATGTTAGGAGTAATATCGTATTCAAATAAGTACTTATACTGATAAATTGGCGTTATTCCCAGAATTAATATTTGTTTTGTAACTCCAAATTCTCTCAGCTCAATCGCCTCAGACATGGTAGCTACTGCAAAAATATCAGCTCCGTTTTCATCGATTAGCTTAACTGTATGCTCGACTCCTGCGCCATATAAATTTCCTTTTATGGTGGCAATCAACTTTACATCCTTACCTATTATCTCTTTAAACAGTCTCGTGTTATAAATAAGATTGTCTAAATCTACTTCCAGCCACGCTGGTCTATGATCTTGAAAATTATCCATGTTGCCCCCCTATATGTTTTCTACATTATAACACTTTTTTCAGCATTATTTAATCACGACGTAATATTTTTGCTCCAACTTTGTCGAGACTAAGTTCAAATAATTCCCAATTGGAATCTAACGTAGAAAGAAATGCTGATATTTTATTCTTCGTAGTAACATCCGAAATATCTAATAAAGACATTATAGTAGGGCCAGCTCCACTTAAATATGCGCCAACAGCATCAGAGCCCTTTAAAAAATCCAAAATATTATCGAAATCCTTTATGAGCCCACCCCTATATGGCTGATGTAATCTATCTTCAAGTGCAACTTTAAGATTTCCATTTTCACC
>CAYUJY010000049.1:5720-11668 GCA_964445145.1 uncultured Peptoniphilaceae bacterium
TAGAACAGACCTCGCCATTTTTGTTGATAGTTTAAAGTCTGGAACTAAAGCCAAAAACTTAATACTTTCAGCTGTATTAATTCCCGTCGTATAAATTTTTTCATCCTTCATGGTAGAAGCTGTAAATCCACCGTAGATGGCAGGAGCAACATTGTCAGGATGCCCTTCAATCATGGTGGCAATCTTTAAAATTTCTTCCTTAGGTAGTTCCATATCAGCCATTACCAAGGCGCCTAAAACTCCGCCGACTATACATGCAGCGCTACTACCCAGTCCTCTAGATGATGGAATCCTTGATTTTTCCACTATTCTAACGGGGATATTCGGTGAGCCAATGTACTCTAAGGTCTTTAGATAAGAAATATACACTAGATTTCTTTCTGGAGGACTCGAGAAGTGTTTGCTAATTATCTCCACTCCATCTTTTAATCTACCAAATTCCAGCTCATTATATAGTTCCAGCGCGACACCCAAACAATCGAAACCAGGTCCTATGTTTGCACTCGTTGCTGGCACTTGTATTTTATTCACTAACATCACCTACTAGTCTTAAAATTGTATTTTTCATTTCTCCCTTTTCTATGACTGTGTCGTGTATAATTTTTGCAGTTTTTAAATCAATTAAGCTTTGTGGTATTTTAATGCTCGATAGTTCCGACAATCTATCTAAATCGTCAAATTCATCCTCCGTATCGCATACCCCTAGGGCACATCCAACTGATCTTGGGAACTTAAACGGGCTTGCTGTTGAAAGAACAACTAACTTCGAATTAGGTATTGATTTTCTGCACTTCTCGCCCACGTATTTTGCCACAGCAGTGTGGGTATCAATTAGATATGAGTCTTCGTTATAGACGGTATCTATTGTCAAAAGAGTATTATGTTCGGTGCAGTAATCTCCACAAAACTCCTCAAAGTGAGTATCTAGGTTAAATTTGCCAATATTTTTTAAATCATTTTGTATTTCAATAATTCTATCTGAAGAATTAAGGTTATGATAAAGTAATCTCTCGAGATTGCTGGATATTATTATATCCATGGATGGGGAATTAGTAACTTTAAGCTCCCTATTGCTATCATATACACCCATATTAAAAAATTCAGTCAGCACCTTGTTTTCATTTGATGCCACGATTAATTTCTCTACAGGTAATCCCATGCGCTTTGCGTAATATCCTGCTAGCACATCTCCGAAGTTGCCCGTGGGTACTGAAAAACTAACTCTATCGCCAACATTTATTTCTCCCATGGTTCTCAATTTCCCATAGGCATAGAAATAATAGACAATTTGTGGTAGCAATCTTCCGATGTTTATGGAATTTGCGCTGGATAGCTTTATATTTTTCTGCTTTAATTCAGCATTAAATTCCTTGCTATTAAACAATTCCTTTACGCCGGTTTGGGCATCATCAAAATTTCCTTTTATTGCAACTACGGAGGTGTTTTTTGCAGGTGTGGTTACCATCTGTAATTCTTGAATTTTGCTCACGCCCGATTTTGGATAAAACACCACAATGTCTATGCCATTAAGGTCTGAAAACCCCTGTAAGGCAGCTTTACCAGTATCACCTGAGGTTGCAGTTAATATTAGGGTTTTGGAATTGTCCCCTAAACTTTCCTTTGCCTGCTCCATAAGCTTAGGTAAAAGCATCAATGCGAAATCCTTAAATGCGAGGGTGGGCCCGTGATAGAGCTCGAGGTAGTAAGTCCCTCCAACTTTTCTCACGGGTGCTACTCCCTCTATGAAGTTTTTCGAGTAGGCATGATTTATTGCAGTTTTTAATTCCCCTTCATCGTAGTCAGTCAAATAAAGCTTAAGTACTTCATAGGCCAATTCCTCATAGGATAAATTTAAAAACTCTTCAATGTTAAGGTTTGGGAAACTCTCAGGGACGAAAAGTCCTCCATCCTCAGATATTCCCTTTAATATTGCTTCCTTCGACGATAAACTCAGCTTATTATCTCTGGTTGAAAAATATTTCAATTAGTCTTCCCCCAATACTCTCGCATAGAAGTAGGTCCCTTCTGCCAAGTCTGAAACCAGTTCTTTAACTTCTTTTAGTGCTATTCCCTTGGTAAATGCTGCTGCTTCTCCATCGAAATCCAAAATTTCAAGGGCTAGTTTTTCTAGCTGGGCTTCTTTGGATTTAGGCACTCTTATATAAAATTCTCCATGAAGGCCTTCATTGTAGATATTTACCAAATCATCTGTTAACGGATTACCCTTAATATATGCGTTCATTCCAATATCCATTAAATCCCTCAATATGGAGTCGGCAGTTGGAAGTTTTCCAGCTCCAGCTCCGAAAAATCTCAATTCACCGACGTTTGAACCTCTAAATTCCACTCCATTGAGCGCCATATTTACGCCATAGAAAAAACTGTTTTTAGGACATAGAGTTGGCATAACTACTGCATATGCACCTCTAGTATTATGTCCTGCTTCTCCAATTAGCTTTACTTTATAGTCACAATTATTGAATACTTCGATATCATCTTTTGAAATGGAGCTAATTCCCAGTAAATCTATATGATCTTCCTCCACCTTTCCCCTAAGGGCTAGTGTAGCTAAGTTTTCTTTGGGTGTCGAATCCATCCACGTCAGCACTGGGATCCGCTTCCGCATAACCCAGGTCTTGTGCCTTTTTCAAAACATCTGCATACTCTTCTTGGTTGTTTTGCATATTTGTCAAAATATAGTTACAGGTTCCATTTAATATTCCACGAATAAAACCAATGTCATTTAATGGTAGAGATTGTGTAAGTGGCTTTATAATTGGAATTGCCCCTGCCACACTCGCCTCGTATAGGAACGCAACTTTATTTTCCTCAGCAAGGAGTGAAAGTTCTTCGAAATATCTTGATACTACTGCTTTATTTGCCGTTACTACATTCTTTCCACGCTTTAATGCTGCACTGATATATCCATAGGTTTCGTCAATGTCTGAAGTTACTTCTACGATGGTGTCTATCTCATCATCGAACAAAATATTATCGAAATTATCCGTAAATATCATATCCGGATTAACTGGGTTTCTTTCCTTATCCATATCTTTAACTAATATGGTTTTTATTTCCATGGATTCTCCAAGTTTTTCTTCTATGGCATCACTTCTGTTAAAAACCATATCCTCTACACCTTGACCTACAGTTCCGAATCCCAATAGTCCTATTTTCATAAGTTCCTCCTATTTTATTATTGCTTCAGCAATTTGTACTGCGTTTGTTGCTGCACCTTTTCTGATATTGTCAGCAACTACCCACATATTAAGTCCGTTTTCCACAGTGAAGTCCCTTCGAATTCTTCCTACGAATACTTCATCTTTTCCTTCTGCACGGATTGGCATTGGGTACACTTTATTACTAACATCATCTTCTACGGTTATTCCTGGATAATCTGCCAGCAACTCATATATTTCATCCAGCACAAATGGTTTTTCCAATTCCACATTTATTGATACGCTGTGTGCGTATTTTACTGGAACTCTTACGGTTGTTGCAGTAACTTTAATATTGTCATCGTGAAGAATTTTTTTAGTTTCGTCTATCATCTTCATCTCTTCCTTAGTATAACCATTTTCTAGGAAGTCATCTATATGAGGTATTGCGTTATATTGTATTTGGTATGGATAAAATTCCACATTTCCTTCTTCCAAATCCTTCAGTCCATTGACGCCAGAGCCAGAAACTGATTGGTAGCTGGAGTAAACAACTCTCTTAATGCCGTATTTGTCATAAAGTGGTTTAAGCGTAAGTACGGATTGGATTGTGGAGCAATTTGGATTTGCAATAATTCCATAACCTGTGTGAACATCATCACCATTTATTTCCGGAACTACCAATGGAACATCTTTTTCCATTCTAAATGCGCTACTGTTATCCACTACTTTGATTCCCTTTGCTGCTGCTATGGGCGCATACTTTGTACTTACGCCGCCTCCAGCACTAAACATAGCTATATCTATAGGTCTGTCGAAGGATTCTTCTGTTAGCTCTTCAACCACGTACTCTACACCTTCGTACTCAACTTTTTCGCCTGCGGATTTTTTCGAGCTAAATAGATACAAATTTTCAATGGGAAACTCTCTTTCAGCTAGTACCTTCAATATTGTTGAGCCTACTAATCCTGTTGCACCTACTACTGCTAAGTTATACTTTTTCATAATATCCTCCCTAATTAAATTCATCATAGATTGCTTTTATAGCACTTTCAAAATCTTCATTTTCAATACCAATTATTATGTTCATCTCACTGGAACCTTGGCTTATCATTCTTATATTTACTCCACTTTTTGCAAGTGCGGTAAATATTCTTCCGGACACTCCCTTCGTCCTTACCATTCCCCTACCCACAACTGCCAAAAGGGCCATATTTGATTGGGAAACTATACTATTTGGTTTACAGTAAATTTTTATTTCTTCGATTACTTTTGATAGCTTGTGAGCTATGGCAATCGTTGGAACTATGACCGATATGGAGTCTATGCTAGATGGCATATGCTCAATGGGTATATCGTTCGTTTCAAAGACGGATATAAGTTTTCTAAAGAAATCTAGCTCCGAGTTCATAAGCGTCTTTTCAATGGAAATTACGCTGAAATCCTTCTTGCCCGCTATCCCCGTTATTGGGTGTTCACTTTCCTTATCCTCGCCGTTTATTATTAGTGTCCCTGCATCCTCAGGGTTGTTTGTATTTTTAATATTTATTGGAATTCCATGTTTTTTTACAGGGAATATGGATTCTTCGTGTAACACTGGAGCGCCCATATATGATAGCTCTCGTAACTCTTTGTACGTTATTTTTTCAATTGTCTTTGCACCTTTTACTATTTTTGGGTCAGCCATTAAAAATCCAGAAACATCAGTCCAGTTTTCGTAAAGATCCGCCACAACTCCATTGGAAATCAATGAACCAGTCACATCTGAGCCACCTCTTGAGAATGTAACAATTTCACCTTCTGCATTAGCTCCGTAAAATCCAGGTATTACAGCATATTCAATATCTGCAAGCTTTTCTTTGATAGTGTCTTCGGTTTTTATCGCGTCTAGAGTGTCTCCATCAAATACAATTAATTCCTTTGCATCCACAAATTTAAATCCTAGGAAATCCGCCATTAAAATACCGTTTATAAATTCTCCACGGCTAGCCGTATAATCCCTAGATGCTCCCGAGCGAATATCCTCATGGACGATATCCAAAATATCATCGATATTTACAGTAAGCTCCAATTCCTCACATATAGCTTTGTAAATATCCTTTATTATTCCATATACTTCATCAAAATTCAGTCCATGGGATGCCAATTGGTAGCACATATACAACAAGTCCGTTACTTTGTGGTCGTTGTTTTTGCCCTTGCCAGGCGCAGAAACCACCACATATCTCCTGTCCTTGTCCGCTTCCACAATTTCCTTTACCTTTTTGAATTGCGAACTGTCTGCTAAACTACTTCCTCCGAATTTTACTACTTTCATACAATTCCTCCCTGTGCAATCATCGCTATTGTATATAAAAAAACACCCATCAAAAAAGACGAGTGTTCGTTTCCACTTATTTTATGTGTTTTCTTTTAACGTAAAGTAAACGCTAAAGTCCTACTTAGGTTCAGACTCCGAGCTCAAGGGTGGTCTTCTACAAATCTAGTTTTGGAAACCTTTCAGCCGGTGAGTTTCCGTCTCTCTAAACATCGAAGATGTATACTGTCCCAATCAACGCTTTCACCTATAATACAATTAGAGTTTTGAATTGTCAATTAATTTTGTATTAAATTTATGAATAGTTTTCATTTAGCCTTAAAAAACGTCTATGTAATAAATTTCGGGGTAATATATATTAAATTAAGGAGGATATATTATGACAAAACAATTAATTACTATAGAAACAGAAATAGAAGAACCAATGGAATTGGTTTGGGAGTTATGGAACAATCAAGACGATATTGTAACTT
>CAYUJY010000050.1:0-11494 GCA_964445145.1 uncultured Peptoniphilaceae bacterium
GACACCCAAGGATGCGATAGCATCCATTCACCGAAGGTGAATAAATCAAAGAGCCTAGCGTGTTAATAAATTTAATCGTGATTGTTGCGCTAGGTCTATCAGCCCTCCGGGCGGTCGTGGTGTGGGGAGTCTATAAGGCCTCCCCCTACGAAATAATGATGTGCAAGTGTAGCGGGTGGCCCTACTGGACACCCAAGGATGCGATAGCATCCATTCACCGAAGGTGAATAAATCAAAGAGCCAAGCATATCAATAAATTTAATCGCGATTGATGTGCCAGACCTATCAGCCCTCCGGGTGGTCGTGGTGTGGGGAGTCTATAAGGCCTCCCCCTACGAAATAATGATGTTGTCAACAAATGAAAACATTACTAATTATTAAGGAATATGTATGAAAAAGAATTTTTATTTAACTGTATCAGCGCTTTTTGTTGCCATAAACGTAATATTGGCGAGCTTAGCGCTTTATTCAAGAATACCAATTTATATGGACACCTTGGGAATAATGCTTGGGGTCAGGCTCCTAGGGTTTAAATATGGTGTTGGAATTGCAATTGCAAGCTCGCTTGTAAACAGCAATTTTGATATTTTTGCGCTGTATTTTTTCCCAGCCCATTTAACTGTGGCGATTATGATGGAATTTATTCTTAGAAATAAAAAGTTGAATTCACTTAATGATTTTTTGAAAGCTGCAATTATGGGAATTCCCGCTGCCATCGTGGGCGCCATTATCACAGCATATATTTTTGGGGGTATAACTTCCAGTGGATCCAGTGTAATTTTAGCATTTTTAAACAAAGCAGGATTGTCATTGGTAGCCTCCGCCTTCGTAGTACAAATTGCCACGGATTATTTGGATAAACTATTTTTGTATAAGCTAATGAAATTTATAATAAAAATGCTTCCAAATAGAATATTAGAAAAATTTAGAAGAATTTAAATCCGACACATCAAATCGATATGTCGGATTTTTTATCCACTATAATTTCTTACATAATATACTGCCAGCTGAGTCCTATCCCTCAAATCCAGCTTTTCCAAGATTGTGCTGATGTAATTTCTCACGGTTCCTTCGCTCAAATACAATTGTGCAGAAATTTCCTTGTTGTTGTAGCCCTCAGCTATTAGGGAAATAATTTCTCGCTCCCTTTCTGATATTTCCACTAGGTTTTCAACATTTTGTTTGCTGACGATTAGGGTCGGTATTTTTTCTGCAACCTGTGACTCGTAGACTATTTGTCCTGCGCGGACAGCTCGAATTGCAGGAATAATATTTTCGAATTCTGATTTTAATAAATACCCCTTAGCGCCTAGGGATATGGATTTAATTATATATTCATCATCCAAAAATGTGGTGAGAAAAATAATTTTTGCATCCCTATCTTGTTTTAAGATTTCAGATAGGGCGTCTATGCCAGTTTCTGCTCCCATACGAATGTCCAGTAGAGTAATATCAGGGCTGTGCTCCTTATACAACTTAACTGCATCTTCTTTAGAATAGCCAGTGCCAACCACCTTCATGTCGTTTTCTGATTCCACAATGGTTTTCAATGCGTAGGTAATCAGCTTATCATCATCTACTATCAATATGTTCATAGTTTTTCCTTTCTTAAGGTGATAAAAATTCTAAAGCCCTTATCTGTAGAAATTTCGATATTCCCACCCATGGCGTTTATTCTTTCCCTTATGGAAGCCAATCCCAAGCCTAGTTTCTCTATTTTTGAATTTGTTCCATTGTCTTTAATCAACAAGTAAATATTTTCACCCATATCCCGAAGTGAGATTTCTGCGTGGGTAGCGTTGGAATGGACCATAATATTATTTAAGGATTCTTGTATTATGAACATTATGGAATAATTAAAATTCATATCTCCCCTGTAGCTTAAATCATATGTGTAAGTTAAATCACAATATTTGAACTCATCTACAACCTTATGTAGCAGAAGCTCTAAATCGGTGTCTTCCTCCACTATGTTATGGACGCTTTTTCTTATCTCATCCATGGATTTGTTTAAGGAGTCCTTAATGCCTATTAATGCTGCTTTTTTGTCATCATCTTTTTCTGTTACGATTGAAGCTCCCAGCTGTAATATGGTCCTAGAAATCAAATGACCTACGCCGTCATGAATATCCCTAGCGATTCTATTTCTTTCTTCAAGGAGGGCGATTTTTATTCCGTGATTTTGTCCTTTCGTCAAATATTTGTTAGTAGCTAGAAGTTTCTTTTGACTTTCCCTAGTTTCGTCATGGTAATTTTCATGCTTTTTTCTCAAGGTGTCATATTTGCAGTACATTGACCAAATTATCAAAGATATCAGTGTAAACAAAATTAAATTATATAGGTAGAGTAACTCTCCGCTTATCAGAATCACTATTAATGGTGTGAAAGCATAGGTGCATGTTATTGTAGAATCTGGATTTATAAACTGAACTCCTATTAATACTGCAAAAAATAACAAAATGGGATAAAAGTAGCCCAGAATGAGGGAAATTGAAAGTGCTACTAAGCTATATGTAGAATTTCCCTTTAGGGTTGTGAAAGCGACCAAAACTATACCGATGGATATGAAAACTACAGTATATTCATCAATTCCCATCCCAACTATTATAAAAATTCCAATCAAAAGAAGCATTAAAAGTACGTTTATCTTTTTCATATTTCACCTAGTTCTAGGATATCACAATTACAAAAATAATTGTACATGGAATAATTAATTACAATTGTCACCCCCATATGGTTACATACCACAATTATATAAAAGAAAAATCCTGTATATAATAATTACAAGGAGGGGAGATTATGTTAGTTAAAATAGAAAATTTGATAAAGAGATATGATGAATTAGTAGCCCTGGACCACTTCAATCTAGAGGTGGAGAAAGGTGAAATATATGGACTACTGGGACCAAATGGTTCAGGAAAGACGACTGCAATAAATTGTATGCTATCCCTGCTAAAATTCGACAAGGGTAAGGTATATCTCTTCGGTGAAGAGATGAAGTCCAACAAGTTTGATATAAAAAGAAAAATAGGTTTTGTACCCCAAGAGGTTAGCGTAATAGAAGAGCTTACCGTTAGGGAAAATATAGATTTTTTCTGTGGACTATATATAAATGATGAAAAAAAACGAGCAGAGCTGGTGGAGAAGGCTATTGATTTCGTTGGAATTAAAGAATTTGAAAAGTTTTTTCCCAACAAACTAAGCGGAGGCCTCCTAAGGAGATTAAACATCGCTTGTGGAATAGCCCATGAGCCTGAGCTGATTATATTTGATGAACCGACGGTAGCAGTAGACCCCCAAAGTAGAAATTATATACTAGAAGGCATCAGAAAACTAAATGAAATTGGCTCGACAATAATATACACATCCCATTACATGGAAGAAGTTGAGCTGCTATGTAATAGAATATCAATAATGGACAAGGGACGGGTATTGGTAACAGGCACTAAGGATGAATTGAAAAATTCCGTCGGATTAAAGGACAGGTTAATCGTAGATGAAATAGAGTTAACTCCAAAAAATATAGAAGCTATAAAAGCCATAAGCGGAGTAGTTTCAGCCTACTATGCAGACAACAGGATAGATATTTCCATAGATAAAAACCATGCCATTGGAAATATTATTAACTATCTAGATGAGCTGGACATATACTACGGAAAACTTGCCATAAAACAACCTACGCTAAATGATGTATTTTTAGAAATCACTGGTAAGGAGTTGAGGGAAAGTGTTTAAGAGAATTTATACCTACCATTTAAAGGAAATTTCAAGGGTAAGGGAAATAATGTTTTGGAATTTAATTTTCCCCATACTGCTTTCGACTATCATGTTCATTAGTTTTTCCAATCTGGATGAAGCCTATATGATAGAAACCATAAACGTAGCTTCAAATAGCAATATGTTTAAACAAATCCTATCGAACTTTGATGAAGGTGAGGAAAATAGCTTATACAAACTAGTTGATGTAAGTGAGCCTAAATCAGCAGTGGAAAGTGGTGAGATAGACGGATATGTATCTGGTGAAGCAGAGGATTTAAAACTACTAATAAAGGAAGACAATTTAAAGTCATCTGTCCTAATAAATACACTAAATATATCTAAGCATAAGACCGAATTAATAAACAAAGCCGCAGCAGATGGGCTAATGAATCCACAAAGCGCAAATTATGTAATAAATGAAGTTACGCGATTTGACAACCATATAAAATCGGGATTTGGTGGCGATGGAAAGAAGGGAATGAACACCTTTTACTATGCGATGATGGCAATGGTGTGTATGGGTGCCATGTCTGCAGGTGCAGCAACAGTAGCCAAGATGAGCAATATTCCAGAAAACACCTTTGCAAAAAGAATGTTAATTTCACCCATAAGTAAAATAATACAAATATTACCGAGATTATTATCGGCACTGACCTTGAGCTTTATACAGTCTTCCATTGTACTTGCATATATGATTTTAGTTTTACGAATAGATTTTGGTACGAAAATTATTATGTTAATACCAGGCGTACTAGTGGGTAGTCTATTTGGAATATTGTTGGGAGTTTTACTTGCACTTTTACTAAACAAAGGAGAAAGCATGGTACTAGGTGCTACCACAGCCTTCTACCTGTTCAGTACGTTTATAGCAGGATTAATGGTACAAAGCGTCCCCCTCATTATTGAGGAAAATCTACCTTTATTAAATAGGATAAATCCAGCCACCATAATATATAAATATTTTTATACTCTATACTATTATGACGACATGGAGAATGTAATGAAGCGACTGGGCATTATGATTTTAGCAACTATGATTACACTAATTATGGTGGTATTCATGGCAAGGAGGCGAGATCGTGTCAATGGTTAAAGTTTTTCTTAAAGTACTAAAGAAGCACAAAACCTTACTAGCTATTTATATGGTAATTTTTGCAATAATTATGGCAATAAGCTCAAGCAATACTTCTGGGGTTGGCTCTGATGAAAATTCATATTTCAAGTTGGGAATCGTGGATAGAAGTGGAAACGGACAATCGGAGTTAGTAGGTTTTTTAAAGGATAATTTTAGGACATATGAGGTAAAAGATGATATAAATTTAATGAAGGATGCAATCATTTCCTACTACTATGATTATATCCTCGTAATTGAACCAGATGGACAGTTGGTTTCCTACGCCCGTGAGGACAGTATGAGCAAGTCAATAATTGATATGAGGATAAATGAATACGTAAATACGAAATCTGCCGTAGATAGCTTAGGATTGAATCTGGAACCAATAGAAATAAATAGGCTTTTATCAGAGAAAGTGGAAGTGGAATACTCTTCAGGCAAGGATATAGATAAGAGTTTGGGAAGAATGATTTATAATTACTTTGCAACCAGCACATATACGATTATGATAATGATATCAATCAGTATATCAACGGCTTATAGGAACTTTGGCAAAGAAAATATGATTAGACGACTATCAGTATCGGCTACATCCATGGGTGAGTTAAATAGAAAATTATTTATGGCACTGATTGCAATACTGTTTATATTTTGGCTTTTACTATCGGTAATAGCACTGGTAATGTTCAGAAGTAATATCTTAAATACCATGGGTTACACACTGATGGCAAATATGTTCATATTTATGATACCTATTGCAGCCATGGGATTTTTGATAATGTCCCTAGCCAAAACCATTAGCGCTCAAAATGCTATGGCTAATGCAATATCCTTGATACTAAGTTTCATAAGCGGCGTGTTTGTAAGTAGAGAATTTTTACCCGAGATTGTAGTAAAGATTTCAACACTTGCGCCTCCATATTGGTACATTAGCGCCATAAAAGAAGCAATTTCTGGCGGCAATATGAGCAATATTTTAAAATATTATGGCGTGATGCTCATAATGACCGTTGCCTTTGTGGCATTAAAATCAATTATCGACAACAGAAAATTTGGTGAGGGAAACTAAATATTATTTGGGGAATTTTTGAAAAAAAGTTCCCTTTTTTATTTACAGGGCACCAAAAAAGATTTATAATAAAAAAAACACCTTATGAGGGAAAGTCATAACTTGTTTTCATATTGATTGATGAGCAATTCTGCCGCCAATCAATTTTTTTTATTTTAAAAATAGGAGAAAAATATGAATTTAATCGAGAAAGTAGAATTTGGGATTGCGACCTTTGACAAGAACATGATGAAAAAAAGCTTGCCCTATCCCGTGTATTTAAAATGGAAACAAGCCTTTAGGAAGCAAGACCTATTGGATAAAGAAACAGCTGATATGATAGCCCACGCCATGAAGGAATGGGCTATAGATAATGGAGCTACACACTTTTGTCACTGGTTCCAACCACTAAATGGACTTACGGCAAAAAAGCACGAGGCATTTATAGATAGAAGCTCAGACAATGAGCCCATAGCTAGATTTTCAGGCAGTGAACTTATAAAAAGTGAGCCAGACGCATCCAGTTTTCCCAATGGCGGAATGAGGTCCACCTTTGAGGCTAGGGGTTATACTTATTGGGATTGCACAGCAAACACATTTATTATGGACAATATAATGTATATACCGTCCATATTCGTATCCTTCACTGGGGAAACCTTGGACAAAAAACTTCCACTGTTAAAAAGTCTGGATTATTTATCAGAACAAGCCACAAATTTGGTAAATCTAATATGTGAACAAAAAGTCTACAGGGCTAGGGTGTCCTTGGGCTTGGAACAGGAATTTTTCCTAGTGGGCAAGGATGTATACGAAAGGCGCATGGATTTAAAAACCTGCGGTAGAACCCTCCACGGCGTGGAGCAAATAAAAACCCAAGACCAAGATAATCACTATATGAGCTTTATTCCAAAGGGAGTTATGGATTTTTATGAAGATGTAAATGCCGAGCTTTGGAAGCTGGGAATTTATGCAAAGACAGAGCACAACGAAGCAGCACCTGGACAATTTGAAATAGCCTCACTTTACGGCGAAGCAAACATAACCATAGACCAAAATCACATAATCATGGAAGTATTGAAGAAAGCGGCATTAAAGCACCATATGGTTTGCCTACTTCACGAAAAGCCATTCCAAAACGTGAATGGTTCAGGCAAGCACAATAATTATTCCATAGTCACAAACGAAGGCTTAAACCTTTTTGACCCAAATGGAAACAAAATGCTATTTACATTGTCGGTGTTGGCACTAATGAAGGCTACGAAAAAATATCCCACCTTACTTCGAGTGGCGTCATCTTCAGTTAGAAATGATTTTAGATTGGGAGGAGCGGAAGCGCCACCTGCGATTATCAGCATCTATTTAGGGAATTATGTGGAGGATATAATTTACGAAAAATCGGGGATTGAAAGGGAAGCCTACGGCAAGTCATCAAATATTAGCATCAACAATTTAGGTTATCTACCTCATGACAATACGGATAGAAATGAACCAGTCCCTTTGCCTTTACGGGAAATAAATTTGAGTTTAGAATGTTAGGTTCGTCCCTCAGTGCTTCGGATTTAAATATTGCATTAAATACAATTATCGGTGAGAGTTTCGAGGAAATATATGATAGACTTAGTGGTGTATCAATTGAGTGTATGGAAGAAGAAGTAAATACACTTATCAAAGAAATGCTAATTGAAAACCAAGACATATTATTTGGTGGAGATAATTATTCCAACAGCTGGATTGACGAAGCAAAAAGAAGAAATCTCCCCAACCACAAGACCTATTTAGATGCCTTAAGCCATTGGAAAGCTGAATCCCAAGTTTTTGTACAAAAGGGAATATTCACAGAAAATGAATTGGATGCAATTTATGAGATAATGGTAGAAGAGACAATTTCATATTATGAAATAGAAACCCGAGCCCTTATGAACATTTTACAGAAAAATGTGGAGCCTGCGGTTATGGATGAGATGATAAGACACGGCAAAGTTTTAAATTATGTGGAAAATAGCTTCTTAAAGAACCAGCTAGAATTATTAAATGTGAGATTGGAACAGGCTTTAAAGAATAAAGAAAATATATTGGAAAATTTAGGTGTAGCAAAGCATAAAACAGGACTGGAAAAAGCTCTGTATTTGAGAGATAATGTTATTAATTTGAATTTAGAAACGAGAAATGCAATAGACGGACTAGAGAATTTAATTGGAGAAACTCTATGGACAATTCCGTCATATGAAGAGATATTTAATTCTATTATAGGAGGATAAAGTTGAGTAAGTTTATTTTCGTCACCGGGGGAGTAGTAAGTGGTATAGGCAAGGGCATAAGCGGAGCTAGTATCGGTAGGTTATTAAAGGATCGTGGGCTTTCGATTTTTATGCAAAAATTTGATCCCTATTTAAATGTGGATCCAGGAACCATGAGCCCGTATCAACACGGAGAGGTCTTTGTGACCAAGGACGGAGCTGAAACGGATTTGGATTTAGGTCATTATGAAAGATTTATCGACGTCGAGCTGACCCAAAAATCCAGCATTACAACTGGTAGAATTTACAATAATGTAATAAAAAAGGAAAGGCGTGGAGACTATGACGGAGCCACAGTACAAGTCATTCCCCACATTACTAATGAAATAAAAAAAGCTGTCTACGATGCCCAAAAGGAATCGGGAGCAGATATAATAATTACTGAAATCGGTGGAACTATTGGAGATATCGAATCCCTTCCATTTATAGAAGCGATCAGACAAATCCATGCGGAAAATAAAAAAGATGACGTGCTATTTGTGCACGCTACATTGGTGCCTGCAATACCAGGAACAGATGAATTAAAAACAAAGCCTACTCAACATTCCTACAAGGAGCTTATGAGCCTAGGTATAAAAACAAATATTATAATTGCAAGGTCAGACGGAAAACTTACGGAAGATATAAAGGCAAAAATCAGTTTATTCTGTGATATACCTACGGAAGCAATCGTACAATCGGAAAATGTTGAGCTTATATATGAAGTGCCCCTATCCCTTAAAAAACAAGGTTTAGACGAGTATGTACTCCACAAGCTTGGACTGGAAGACCAGCCTAAGGGTGGCACTGACTGGGAGGACATGGTAACAAGGTTTAAAAATGCAAATATTCCTTTGACCATTGGACTTGTGGGAAAATATACGGAACTTCACGATGCTTATATATCAGTGGTGAACGCATTGAAGGATGCAGGATATGATACGGGATATCTTGTGGACATCGAATGGATTAATTCTGAATCCATAAATGAGGATAATGTAGTTGAAAAGCTATCAGGCTTAGACGGAATAATTACTCCAGGAGGATTTGGGAAACGTGGCACGGACGGTATGATTTTAACTTCAAAGTATGCCCGTGAAAACAACGTGCCGTATTTTGGAATCTGCCTTGGTATGCAAATGGCGATTGTCGATATTTCCAGAAATGTGCTGGGACTAGAAGGTGCCAACACTAGGGAAAATGACAACAACACACTATATCCAGTTATAGATTTAATGGAATCCCAAAGGGATGTTAAGGAGCTGGGCGGCACCTTGAGACTGGGCAATTATACCTGTAAGCTAGTGGAAGGCACAAAGGTACATGAATTGTACGGCAAGGATGAAATTGTAGAAAGACATAGACACAGATACGAAGTGAATAACTTATATCGCAAACAACTGGAAAGCGCAGGTGTGATTGTCAGTGGTATTCATGAGGAGTTGGACTTGGTTGAAGTTATTGAACTAAAGGATCATGATTATTTCGTGGCATGTCAATTCCACCCAGAATTTAGAAATAGACCTAATAACATTCACCCGCTATTTAGGGGATTTGTAAAAGCCAGTGCAAAAAATAGAGCAAGTAAAGGACGATAAACTCGTCCTTTTTGTTTTGCCATTTCTAAATTGATATACAATTGTAATGGTAGACAAATTTATCAATTGTTTATGGGGGTATAGATATGAAAAGGAGGCAGAATATGAAAAATTATAAATTGATTTTTATTTTATTGTCCTTAATATTGGTGCTAGTAGGATGTACGCAACCTGCAGCTACACCAACAGAAGAAAAACCTAAGGAAAACAATGTAGAAGTTGTGGACAAACCAACAGATACACCTGTGGAGACTAAAAACCCTGAAAGTGAGCAGTCAGAAAAAACCGAAGAGGATGTCCTATGGAATGAAAAATTCCCTAAGGGGAATGTTGCAAATAAACAAAAGATTTACGTTGGAAACAACATAGTAATTAATCTAAATGGGGTCGACTATAAAAATGACAGCATTTACGTCATATATGAAGTTGAAAACAACAGGGAAAATTCCATTGAAATGGGAATTGAAAGATTAAGTGTAGATGGAGTCGACTATAACAATGCCTACTACAGAAATGTACCTGCAGGAAAAAAAGCGTTGATGGTGGCTTTCATATATTATAGGGATATGGAAAGGGTTGGCATTGAAAATATTCACTCTGTAGTGGCGGATTTTTCCTTCAGCGATTTAATTTCCGATGAGTTCGAACAAATGAAAAATTTAAAAGCAACTACGACGCTAGAAGCCCAACAGCTTAAAGACCCGACAGAGACAGCGGAACTACTTTATGAAGACGACTATGTGGCCATCTGGGGAATTGGACTGGAAGAAAATGATATGGGATATCCCGGTGCATATAGCTCTGACATATACTACGGATTATTTATAAAAAACAAAGTAGACCAATTCTTAAGATTTGGGATAGGAGAATTTACGGTAAATGACTACGCCAATGATACCTACATGTACAAGGAAATAAGTAATCTAGGACAAGGATATGCTGAAATATATATTAGCAAATTCGATTTGGACCTAATGGGAATTGAATTTCCAGATGGGATAAAGAGTTTGGAATTTATCGTAGAAGCCATAGATGTGGGAAATTACGAAGTACTCCACAGCTCAGACAGAATAAAAGTAGAATTTTAATAAACAAAACCCCGAATTTTCGGGGTTTTAAAATTATTCAGTATTTAATTTACACTTATGTCATCCGAAAATTTTTTCACGGCAAAAAGCTGTCTATATATGAAATATACTGCCACAGTCACAATAAAAAATATTCCAAAAAAAGTGATACTTTTCTCTGATCTAACGAAAAAGGTTAAAAATATTAATGGAAAACGACCTATTAATCTAGCTTTGGTATCCACGTCCATAATTGTCTTTATCTTATTCTTGTTTAAAAAATAAGAATAAAGAATAAGCAATCCGATTCCAAAGAGAATTACTATTTTTTGTTTGTATAGTAATGAAAAGGTAAGTATTGCCATTATTGCAAACGATATTAGCTCGATAGCTATTCCGTATTCTGAAAATCGCTTTTCTTCAATTTCATCCCAAGGTCCTGATTCCCCATAATGTTTAATGTATCTATAGATAAAAAATATATTAATTAATAAAAACAAAATGAACGTCGTGTTTAATGGTGCATTTATCTCTAGAACAATCAGTAAAACAGCTATTCCTATGGGAGCAATTAAAATCCTATCTACAGCTTTGCTTTTATTTCTCAGTATTAGTCTATCACCACTTCTAAA
>CAYUJY010000051.1:0-11372 GCA_964445145.1 uncultured Peptoniphilaceae bacterium
ATCACTAGCTGCTTTTAAATCAATATTGTCATAGCCTGCTCCATAGTTTGCTATAATTTTTAGATTTTCTCCAGCGTCAATTACATTTTTCGTAATTTTATCTGATAGTGGACAAAATATCGCGTCCATATCCCTTACGCCTTCTATCAGCTGCTCTTCACTCAATCCTTCATCGGAATCATGATACTTTAATTCAAAATTTTCTTCTAACATTGCCAAAATTTTCTTTGGAACAGCGCTAGTTACAAATACCTTAAACATATTTCCTCCTTAAAATCTTCATGTTATCTACATACCCATTTTTATCTTTGAATTTGAAATTTCCTCAAACTTCCCAAATTTTCTCCAATTTGTTTTAATTCACCTTTTATTTGAAGGTTGTCCATAACAGGATAATCATCAGTTTCCGATACGAAATAGTTTCCTAGATATTTTGCATTTATAACCATAAAGAAGTGGTCTACTACTAGTCGAGAGCCCAAAAATTGATCCATAGTAAATTTTGCACCACCAGTTGCAATGAAAATTCCCACTTTGTTTTTGATTTCAATTTTTTCCCTTCCATAGGAGAATTTTATGCCATAGTAACGTTGGCATCTGTCTATCATAGCTTTTGACATTCCATTTACAGAATTAAAATATACTGGCGACGCTAAAACCACATAGTCACTTTCATCCAGCAACTTGTACATTTCCTGCATATCATCCTTGAATATGCACTGTCCAGTACTCCAGCAATAGTCACATTGGGTACAATGATTTATTTTGAATTCCCTGAGGTTTACTTTTTTTACTTCAACTTCTTCCCCAATTCCTTCCAAAAATGCGTCCAATGCTGCGTTGGTGTTTTTGTTAATCCTTTGGCTTCCCATAATTGCCAATAATTTTTTCATGACTACCCCCTTAATCTATGTATTTAAAAAGGCTGCACTATGCAGCCTAAATTAAATTGATTCTCTCAATTTCCTTTTTCATCTTCTCCAATATTTTCTTTTCCAATCTGGAGACGGTCATTTGAGATATACCCAAATCCTCAGCGATATTGGACTGGGTTTTTTTGTTGAAATATCTCTCTACGAGGATTTTCTTCTCAGTATCGTTTAATATTTCCATTGCCTTGTCTAAAAAGTCGTTGTTTTCAATCTTTTCGTAATATCTTTCCTCTTCTCCAACCAAATCTGACAGGCTCATCTCTGAGTCTTCACCGTTGGAATCGTAGGTCAAGTCTAAGGATTGTGGCGAATATACCTTGCTGGCTTCCATAGCCTCTAGGATTTCTTCTTCCGTATACTCCAAGTAGTTGGCAATATCCTCTACGGTTGGAGATCTCTGTAGCGTTTGAGACAAGTCGGTCTTGGCATTGTTAATTTTCTTGGATAATTCCTGTATTCTTCGAGGTACTCTAATGGTCCAGCCCTTATCCCTGAAGTATCTTTTAATTTCACCAATTATTGTTGGTGTGGCAAAGCTGGAAAATTCAAAGCCTTTTTCCACGTCAAATCTATCAATTGCATAAATTAGTCCAATTGAAGCTACTTGAAAAATGTCGTCGTACTCGATTCCCCTATTTGCATATTTCTTAGATAGAATTTCAGCAATGTACATATTATCTTCAAATAGCATGTCTCTTATTCTCTTGTCTCTCGTCTCTTGATATTCTCTGAAGAGCTGCTTTTGGTATTCCTTATCTCTTCTATCTGTTTTCTTCTCAGCATTCATAAACGAACTCCTACTTGTAGAGTTTTATTTTAATAAAGTCTTTCGAAAACTCTACATTTTCCATTAATGCTTCAATTATCATTTTACTCATCATTAATTTTTCATCTTCACGGTCTTTTACTTCCGATTTTTTAAGGATAACTTCCAAATCTGAATCCCCTAAGGAATATTCAAATTCTAAATTTTCTATTTCCACGGAGCTAAGTGCAATATTACTCATTTCTGAAATAGCCATCTTTAAATCTTCCAAGGTATCTATATCAAAATTCATTTTACTCCCAATAGCAGATGTCGTCAGCCTTATAACACTTAGAAATTCAGCCTTTGCTGGTATACTAAAATATATTTTCTCCCTATTCATTTATATCACCTATAAAATTAAACATTTCTTCAAGCTTAGTGATTTTGAATAGCTTTCTTATCTTTTGGTTTACGTCTTTTAAATATATTTTATGTTCATCTTCATACAATTCCTTCAGGATTGAAATAAGCGCTCCCAATCCTGTGGAATCTATATAGTCAAGTTTTGAAAAATCGAAATAAATGTCTGATTTTTCTTTTTTGTAAATGTCCAGTACCTTTTCTTTGAAGCCATCTGATACATAAATATCCAATTCCCCAATCGGATATAGGACAGGTATTTTCTTTTCTTCGTCGATAATTGATTTTAGTTCAAATGCCATTATTCTTCTCCTATATACTTAGCTACAGCGACAACTTCAGAATCTTTAATATTCATAAGTCTCACGCCCTGTGTACTTCTTCCAAATACGCTGATTTGCTCTGCCGGAATTCTTATGATAATGCCAGATTGTGTAATCAGCATAACTTCGTCATCCTTGGATACAACCATCGCAGCAACTACTTCTCCGGTTTTATCAGTACACTTGTAGCTGATAATACCTTTGCCGCCCCTACCTTGGAGTTTAAATTCCTCAAGGTCTGTAAGTTTTCCATATCCATTTTTGCCTATGGACAATAAATACTTATCATTTTCTACTATATCAAAGTTTACAACTTCATCCAAGTCATTTAATCTAATTGCTATTACACCCGTGGAATTTCTTCCCGTAGGTCTAACTTCATTTTCGTTAAATCTGATGGATAAACCGTCCTTTGTGCTCACGATAAGCTCTTCCGTTCCGGTTGTCATCTTAACGCCCATCAACTCGTCATCTTCTTTTATGTTGATTGCATTGATACCGGATTTTCTAATTCGTGCGAACTCTTGGCAACTGGTTTTCTTAATCAAACCTTGCTTTGTAATCATCGTAAAGAAATTATCAGGACAATATTCACTCACAGGCATGATTGCGCTCACTTTTTCATCTGATGTCAGATGGAGAAGATTTACTATGGCTGTTCCCTTAGCTTGTCTTCCTGCTTCTGGGATTTCATATCCCTTTAACATGAACAATCTCCCCTTGTTTGTGAAGAACATTATGGAGTCGTGGGTCTTTGTTATGAACATTTCATAGACGAAGTCATCTTCCCTTGTGGTAAGTCCAGAAATTCCCCTTCCACCCCTATTTTGTGGTTTGTATGCACCCTCAGGCATCCTCTTTATATAGCCCTTGTGTGTTAGCGTTATTACAACGTCTTCATTTGGAATCATATCTTCTACATCTATTTCATCTGCAGCAGGCATGATAGCTGTTCTTCTTAAATCCTTATACTTGTCGCCTATTTCTGAAAGTTCGTCCTTGATTATACTATCTCTAATTCTTGGATTTTCAAGTATTTCTCTCAGTCTTGCAATTTCTTTTATAAGTTCTGCATATTCTTCATCCAGCTTTTCCCTTTGCAAGCCTGATAAACGCTTTAACTGCATGTCTAGGATAGCTTGGGATTGAATTTCCGTTAAACCAAATCTCTCTAGAAATACATTTTTTATGTCTTGGTCAGAGTAATTTGATCTGATAATTTTTATTATCTCATCAATGTTGTCTATGGCGATTTTTAATCCTTCTAGAATGTGGGCTCTTCTTTCTGCCCTATCTAGTTCGAATCTTGTTCTTCTCTCCAATATTTCAACTTGATGCTGAACATAATAGTGGACCAATTCCTTAAGGTTTAATACCTTAGGTTCACCGTCTACAAGTGCTAGATTTATAATTCCAAAGGTTGTTTGCATATTTGTAAATTTGTACAAATTATTCAATACTACCTTGGGGATTGCATCTCTTTTTAATTCTATTACGATTCTCATACCCTTACGGTCTGATTCGTCTCGAAGGTCAGAAATTCCTTCTATTTTCTTGTTTGTTACATGCTCTGCAATCTTCATAATAAGTGCAGATTTATTTACTTGATATGGTAATTCCCTTACGATTATTGCGTATCTTCCATTTTTGCGTTCTTCAATGTCCACTACTGCCCTTAGCATTACTTTTCCACGACCCGTGTTGTAAGCTTCTTTTATGGCAGCTTTTCCCATGATCATGCCACCGGTTGGAAAATCTGGGCCTTTTATGTGTTTGCTCAGTTCGTCGATGGTAATTTCTGGATCATCTATATATGCCAACACTCCATTTATTACTTCGCCTAGGTTATGGGGAGCCATGTTGGTCGCCATACCTACAGCTATACCGCTGGAGCCATTTACCAATAAATTTGGATATCTAGATGGAAGTACGGTAGGTTCTTTTTCACTTTCATCAAAGTTAGGTTGAAAATCCACCGTGTCCTTGTTTATATCTCGTAGCATTTCAAGTGCTAGCTTGGTCATTCTGATTTCCGTATAACGCATTGCCGCAGCACCGTCACCGTCCATGGAACCGAAGTTACCTTGTCCATCTGCCAGTGGGTATCTGGTGGAAAAATCTTGCGCCAGCCTAACTACTGCATCGTATATCGCCGAGTCACCGTGGGGGTGAAACTTACCCATTACGTCCCCTACTAGTCTCGCTGACTTTCTATAGGGTCTGTCTGGATATAGTCCCAACTCGCTCATTCCATATATTATTCTTCTGTGTACTGGTTTTAAACCGTCCCTTACGTCTGGGAGTGCTCTTGAGACTATTACACTCATGGCATAGTCCAAGTAGGAGGTTCGCATCTCCTTGTCGAGATCCACTTCTACGATCGTCTCTAAGTCCTTAGTATCTGTCATATATCCTCCTATGCATCCAAGTTCTCTACATATTTAGCATTTTCTTCTATAAATTGTCTTCTAGGTTCCACTTGCTCACCCATCAGTATGTTAAATGTTTCATCCAAATGATAGTGTTCATCTATGGTAATCCTAGACAAAATTCTATTATCAGGATTCATAGTAGTTTCCCAAAGTTGTTCTGCGTTCATTTCTCCAAGACCCTTATATCTTGATACCTTAACATTTTCGCTTCCATATTCCTTCAAAGCTTGGTCTAATTCCTTCTTGTCGTAGGCATATCTCACTACCTTCATACCTTTAATAATCCCATATAGGGGTGGATGTGCCATGTATATGTGTCCAGCTTCTATCAATTCGGGCATATATCTATAGAAGAAAGTTAATAGCAGCGTTCTAATGTGGGCACCGTCGACGTCCGCATCCGTCATTATAATAATTTTTCCATATCGCAATTTGGTTATGTCAAAATCTTCGTTTATACCCGTTCCAAAGGCAGATATCATGGCTTGAATTTCTTCATAGCCAAATATCTTAACTTTACTAGCTTTTTCGACGTTCATAATCTTACCCTTAAGTGGCAAAATAGCTTGGAATCTGTTGTCTCTACCCATTTTAGCAGAACCACCCGCTGAGTCCCCTTCCACCAGGAATACTTCTGTTTCATTTACATCGTTGGATTGGCAGTCAGCTAACTTTCCAGGAAGTGTGGTCCTCTCTAGTGCTGAACCACGTCTTTTCATATCTTTTAGTTTTCTTACAGCTTCTCTTTCATCCTTTGCCTTTTTGGTTTTTTCCATAATGATTTTAGCAGTTTTTGGATTTTCTTCAAAATACATGGCCAAAAATTCATTTACGGCATTTTCCACTTGGGACCTGGTTTCAGAGTTTACAAGCTTCGCCTTAGTTTGTCCCTCATATTGAGGATTTGGTAATTTTACTGAAAGTACAGCAGTTAATCCCTGTCTAGTATCTTCACCCATAAAGTTATCGTCTTTTTCTTTAAGGAAGTTAAATTTTCTAGCATAATCGTTGAAGGACCTCGTAAGTGCACCCCTTAAGCCCGATACGTGAGTACCACCTTCGTCTGTATTTATGTTATTACCAAAGGCCAACACAGTTTCATTAAATGTATCCGTATATTGCATAGCAAGTTGGATTGTTGTATCTTCCTTTACGTTTTCAAAATAAAGAATATCCTTATGAAGAACACCCTTGTTTTTATTTATATGTTCTACGAAACTTTTTATTCCACCTTCATAATGAAGCTCTACAAATTTGTCAGTTCTTTCATCCTTTAAAGTAATTTTCATTTCCTTTGTAAGGAATGCCATCTCTCTAAATCTCTTTAATAATACATCGTAATCAAATTCAACCGTCTCCTTAAATATTAAAGGGTCTGGTAAAAAGTGAATCATTGTCCCAGTGTGGCTGGATTTTCCTATTTCCACTAGTTTAGTGGTTGGAATCCCTTTAGCAAATTCCTGTCTGTAAAGTTTATTATTTCTACTTATGGTCGCAATTAACCATTCGGATAAGGCGTTTACTACGGATACCCCTACACCGTGGAGTCCACCGGATACCTTATATGCACCGCTGTTAAATTTTCCACCGGCATGCAGTATTGTCAGTACCGTTTCAACTGTGGATAAACCAGTTGATTTGTGGGTTTCCACTGGAATACCACTTCCGTTATCCTCTACTGAAATGGAGCCATCCTTGTATATTATTACGTCAATTTGGTCTGCAGAACCTGCCATTACTTCGTCTATACTGTTATCTACGACTTCGTAGACAAGGTGATGAAGTCCCTTAGGTCCCGTTGAACCAATGTACATATGGGGTCTTAGTCTAACGGGTTCAAGACCCTTTAATACCTCAATTTTGTCGGCCCCATATTCTCTGTTGTTGTTATCTATCATTTTTACCTCCATCTATTAGAGTGACACCTTCTTCATTTACTTGGTAAATATTTTTGTTAATCTCTTTAAATTCATCAATATATTTATATTCAGCCATGGTGATAAATGATTGTATATCCTTCAGGCTCTCTATTAATCTTTCTCTTCTTTTTATGTCTAGCTCAGAAAAAACATCATCCAGCAATAGTATGGGCTTTATGGATGAAAGCTCCTTTACTATTTGCAGCTCCGTTAGTTTCATGCTAAGCACAGCGCTTCTTTGTTGACCTTGGGATCCGAAGGTTTTTAAGTCCAAGTTGTTAAAACTAATTGGAAAATCGTCCCTATGTGGTCCAAAGGTGCTGGTTTTCATCATTAAATCATTTGGCAGCACATCCCTAAGGGCTTTTATTAGTGCTGCTTCGATTTCTTTTATCCCAACCAAGTCCCTTAATGGGTTTTTATACTCTATTTTAAGTTCTTCCTTGTCATCTGTTATGTGACCGTGGACAACCTTTAGCTTTTTGTTTATTACGTTTAAAAATTCTTTTCTCTCCGCAATAATATAACTTCCTATTGATGCCAATTGAATATTATATGCTTCAAAAAGAAGATTTTCATTTAATTTTATATTTCGTCTTTTTAGTAGTTCGTTTTTTTGAGCGAGTATTTTTTTATATTTTTCCAGATTGTATCTGTATATGAGATTTACAGAACCTATGAGATTATCCATAAAGTTTCGTCTCAGAGCTGGCCCGCCCTTTACAATTTCCAGCTCTTCAGGCACAAAAACCACAATGGGACTTTCCCTACGCAATTCTTTTATTGATGAAATGGAAGATAGGTTAATTCTCATCTTCTTTTTTTTATCCATCTCGTAAGAAATCGTATAGTCTTTATCCATTCCCCTAAAGCTTATAAGGGCATCTATTTGATATTTGTTGGCACCGAAGCTTACAATCTGCCTATCTCTATTTGTTCTAAAACTCTTTCCGGATATTAGTATAGATATAGCTTCCAGTATGTTAGTTTTTCCTATTCCATTTTTACCAACAAATACATTTATATTTTCATTGGGTTTTAGCTTTAGATAATTGTAATTTCTAAAACTGTAAAGCTCTATCTCTTTAATCTTCATTTATATAACTTCTACTTTTAAATCTTCAAACTCTACAACATCTCCAGGACGTATTTTCTTGCCCCTTCTGGTATCTACTTCACCATTTACTTTGACCATTCCGTCTTTTACTATGTTTTTTGCCATACCGCCTGTTTGGGCAATTCCCGCTAGTTTCAACAAGGAATCTAGCTTAATAA
The DNA here is from genome assembly GCA_964445145.1 of uncultured Peptoniphilaceae bacterium. Taxonomy (GTDB): domain Bacteria; phylum Bacillota; class Clostridia; order Tissierellales; family Peptoniphilaceae; genus CAYUJY01. The sequence continues at coordinate 8,050 of CAYUJY010000051.1, forward strand.
ATTCTGTATCTATTTTTATATTCAAAAAATCACCTAAGCCAATCTAACCGGTAATACTAAATATAGATAATTATCCTTTTCTACACCTTCGATAATTAATGGATTTACTTCATCTTGAAGTTTTAATTCGATTTCCGAATCCTCCATATTTTTTATTCCTTCTATAAGATATCTAGAATTGAAGGCAATTTCCATATTGCTACCAGTTTTTTCAATATCCACAAACTCTTCCACATTTCCCAATTCCGTATTGGATTGAATTTTTAGTTGGTCATCTATAAATTCCAGCTTTACCAAATTTGCCTTTTCTTCCTTGGCTAATAGTCCAGCTCTCTCTAAGCTCAATTGTAATGCGTGTCTATTAATCTTTACTTGGCAATTGTGTTCTTTCCTAATGATATCCTTATAATTGAAAAATTGTCCGTCTATCAACTGGGAGTAAAACACTGTGTCCTTCATTACGAAGGAAATATTATTCCTAGCAAAGTTCATTCTCACATCATCGTCTTCATCATCTAATATTCTTTGAAGTTCGTTTAATGCTCTACCTGGAACTATTACGGAATATTCACCTTCTGATTCGGTTGGTTCTTTAAAAACCGACAATCTGTACCCATCTAGGGCAACAAAACTGATTTGGTCTGATTTCACTTCAAACAAAACCCCAGTCAAGGATCTTCTATTTAAATCCTGACTAACTGCGTAGGAGGTTTGCCTAATTGCATTTTTTAATGTGTGTTTTTTTATCAATATTGAATTTTCTTCCACAAAGGTAGGAAGATTTGGATATTCCCTATAATTGCTAACCAATAGATTAAAGTTGGATTTTTGACATTTGATAATCATTCTATCGTCTTTTATTTCTATTGTAATAACGTCATTTGGTAATTTTCTTACGATATCACCAAATATTTTTGCATTCACTAATGCTATGCCGTCTTCCATTCCATTACAATCCAAGAAGGTTTCAATACTTATTATTTCTGAATCTGTACCAGTTAACTTTAGTCTGTTGTCTTTTAAAGTTAGTAATACTCCTTCTAATTCCTTCATTGTAGATCTAGATACTATAGCTCTTTGTACAATTGATATGCCATTGGATAAAGCATTTTGATTAATTGTAAATTTCATTTTTATCTCCTTATAGATAATATATATTATTTTAGTAGTAGTAGGTCCTGTTGATATGTTGATAAGTAGAATCTAAATTCAAATTTCAACATAAACTCCATTTAATAATTTGTTAGTAACTACTCACCTTTAATTTTTTTCTTTACCTCATCTATATTCTTCTTTACAGAAGGGTTGAGTTTTATTTCTTTAGCTATCTTGTCTATAGCATGAATGACTGTCGTATGGTCTCTACCACCGAAATCTGCACCTATTTTAGGTAGGGATAAGTCCGTCATTTCCCTAGATAAATACATGGCAACTTGTCTTGCGTAGGCAATATCCTTTGGTCTTTTTTTGGAATCCAAATCTTCCACCGATACGCCATATATTTCAGATACAATTTTTTTAATTCTATCAGTGTTAATAATAATCTTACTTTTTTGTTTCAAGATATCTTTAAGCACGGTTTGTGCTAGTTTTAAGTCTATATCTGCAGATGTGAGGTTCGAGTATGCTAATATCCTAAGTAATGCACCTTCCAACTCTCTAATATTAGTATCTATATTTTCTGCGATATAGTCGATTATTTCGTCCGATATCCCAAAGCTTTCCCTCTCGTTTTTGTTCCTCAAAATTGCTATTCTGGTTTCAATGTCTGGCGGTTTTATATCAGCTATTAAGCCTCCACCTAACCTAGTGATAATTCTAGATTCCAAGCCCTTTAGTTCATTGGGAGGCTTGTCTGAAGTTACAACTATTTGCTTGTCACCTTGGTGTAGAGCGTTAAAGGTATGGAAAAATTCCTCCTGTATACCCTCCTTACCAATCAAAAATTGAATGTCATCTACTAAAAGTAAATCCACATTTCTATATTTCTTACGAAATTCTGGGGCGTTATCCTTTCTCAAGGCCTCAACCAACTCATTAGTAAATTGTTCACTGGATACGTACATTGGCTTTATGCCTGGATCGTTATCTATCATATAGTTGCCGATGGCATGCATAAGATGGGTTTTACCTAAACCTGATGAACCGTATATAAATAACGGGTTATAGTCAGTTGCTGGAGATTCAGCCACGGCTACGGATGCAGCGTGGGCAAAATTGTTACTCTTTCCCACAACAAAATTATCAAAGGTATATCTTTGATTAAGGTTGTTATATTTAATTTCGTTGTGGTTATTTTCATTAGGTTTTTTTTCTTCGATTTTGTCATCCGCTATCTTGTATTCGATATTATACCTATGTAATGTAACCGATTCTATTGCATCTAATAATTTATCTTCATATCTTCTTTTTATATGATCGATGGAAAATTGATTTGTAACTTCTAAAATGAAATTATCTCCCTTAATACCAATAAATTCCATTCTTGAAAACCATACGTTAAAGTTGAGATTTCCAATGTCTTCTTCTAAGGTGGCCATTATTTCCTGCCACAAATCCTGTCTTGGTTCCTGCATAAGCTACTCCTTATTAACACTATCCACATTTGATAAGTTTATTTACAAAATCATAAGTTTTATCCACTGTGGATACTGTAGATAATTTATTCCATTTAAAATATTCACAATAATTATCAACATGGTTGTTAATAATAATATATGAAAATTTAGGGGTTTTTCTTAAAAATACAGTAAAAAAATATAACTTTATCCACAAGTTATTAACAAATTGTGAATAAGTCATATATAAACAGATTATTCTACTCTTTGATAAATATCTATAATAATTTTAACAGATATCAACAGATATTACAAGACTTATCCACAAGTGAAAAATCGTATTTACTACCATTTGTAGGACTTGGCGCAATAAATTTTTTGTTCTATTATTTTTTTATTATTCAATTTGATATTACAATTTAGGATAGCAAAACAATGGCACCCAAGTCAACTTTTTGTATTGACAAGTGTGACAAAAAACAATATACTATTTACCGTGTCTAATTAATTAAGAAAGCATCAAGGAGGTGCAATATATAATGAAGAGAACTTATCAACCAAGTAGAAGAAAAAGATCAAAAGTACACGGTTTTAGAGCTAGAATGAGCACTAAAGGTGGAAGAAACGTGTTGGCGGCAAGAAGATTGAAGGGAAGAAAGAAGCTTTCAGTATAATAATATGGTAGCAACAATTAAGAGTTACTTTGATTTCAAAAAAGCTTATGAAAAACGAAAGACCTTCGGGAATAGAAATTTGACGCTCTAT
>CAYUJY010000052.1:0-11214 GCA_964445145.1 uncultured Peptoniphilaceae bacterium
TACCTGAAAAAATGACATCTTCCATTTTGTCACCTCTCAATGTTCTAGAACTCTGTTCCCCTAAAACCCATTTTATTGCATCCGTAATATTGCTTTTGCCACTTCCGTTTGGACCTACTATACAAGTTATGGATTCGTCAAATTCAATTTTTGTCCTTTCTGCAAAGGACTTAAAACCATACATTTCAATACTTTTTAAATACATTTACTCTCCAAACTATCTCTATACTTTAAGGATAATTCCCTTAAATCTAATCTAATTGTAGATGAACAACTATCTATTATTATCTCGTTCTCTAAAGATGAATCCCTTAATATTTTTAAATCTTTTAATTTATATTTATTAATTATTTTATTTTTATTTTCTGATTTTTGACCAACTAATAATGGTGCTATGGCATTATTACCATATATGCTCGTGCTTTCACATAGCTCTATACTGCTATAATCTATTAGTTTAAATAATAATTCTGATTCTGCTAACTCCCTAAATGCATCATGTAAAGGTCCAGCCACCACATCCTTATTAAATTGAAGATTATCGCTGGACTGTAACCCTACGCGTATTATATTAATATTATTGGTGTTATATAATAGTATTATTTCACTAACAATATCTACTGCTTCTTCTAAACTTAAGGGAGTATAAACTCCACTTTTGTACATATCTTCTAGTTCCGTATTTACAATAACCAAAGTTGGATATATTCTCACAAAATCTGGCTTTAATTTAATTATTTCCCTTGTGGTATAAATAGACTTACCCTTCGAATCCCCAGGTAGTCCTACCATCTGCTGTAGTCCATGTTTAAATCCATTATCCTTAATCAATTTTGATGAATTGATTACTGCATTTATACTATGTCCTCTCTTGGATTGTAATAATACTTCTTTATCCATACTCTGAAAACCTAGTTCTATCGTCGTTACACCATATTGCTTTAGACGTTTTAATATAGTAACATCAATGGCATCAGGTCTCGTTGAAATTCTAAGTGAATTTACTACTCCAAGTTTTATATATTCATGACCTATCGATAATAATTCTTCTTGGAGTGCTTCGTCAATGGCTGTAAAGCTGCCTCCATAAAATGCAATTTCTATAGGTATTTCAGAGTTTTTAAAATAAGTCAGATGCGTTTCAACTATGTTTCTAACAACAGAGATATCAAAATTTTCAACGCCTGAAATTCTTCTTTGGTTGCAAAAAACACAATCGTTTGGACATCCAACATGTGGTACAAAAATTGGAATTATATTAATTTTAGACATCAAATTTTTCCTTTAGGTAAATTTCTCCTTGTTTGGCAGCCTTTTGTTCAGATTGTAAAATAGAATTACCTACACCTTTTCCAATACATTTTCCATTTAATTTAAGCTCAGTGGTGAATATTTTTTCATGATCTGGTCCATCTGCGGACAATAGAGAATACTCAATTTCATATCCTTCAATTTTATTGATTAATTCATTTACTCTACCTTTGTAGTTGGAATCCCCTTCTTCCAAAAGATATATAAAGTTGTCATAAAATTTATTCTTAATTATATATTCAACAGTATTGTAATTTGAGTCCAAATAGATAGCACCAACCAAAGCTTCAAATGCATCTGCTAAACTTGAGTCTAGTTTATGTAAATCCTTTTTACTTGCACTTTCCGATATGATTAAAAATTCTGCAAGGGAGATTATATTAGCATATAAAACCAAGCTTGATTGTTTGACTAGCTGTGATCTTCTTACTGTCAACTCTCCTTCGGACTTTGAATATTCATTAAATGACAACAAAAAACTAGAGGCTATCAGGTTTAAAACAGAATCGCCCATAAACTCTAGTTTTTGATTGTCTATAATGATATTAGCTCTCGTATCATTTTTGAAGGAGCTGTGGGTTAAGGCTTCTAAAAGGAGCTCATTATCCTTAAACTCGTAATCCAATTGCTCCTTTATCCTTATTTTTACCTTAGAAATATGTTCATTTAAATTATTTGTTTTCAAGTGTATCCACGTATTCCAGTAAATCTCCGATAGTATTTATTTCTGCAATAGCTTCATCATCGATTTCTATCCCAAATTCATCTTCGATAGACATCACTAATTCCATTAGTTGTATGGAATCTGCGTCTAAGTCATTTGTAAAAGATACATTTTCCTGTAATTCATCTACTGTTAAATTAAACTGTTCAGAGATAACCTCTAAAACCCTATCTCTAATATTCATACTATAAATTCTCCTTCATTTTTCCTATTACATCATTTTTAATATACAATACCATTTGTTTTGTTGCGCCAAAAATTGCTAGTTCGTCTGAGCTACCATGTGCTTTAACAACAGGTTTATTTAAACCTAATAATGGAGCTCCACCTGTCAACCTGTAATCAAGTGCTGCAAAAGATTTTCCTACAAAGTTCTTTAAGATAAGCATTTTTTCCATATCAGGTTCTTTACCAATATTACTCTTAAGAATTTCCAGTATCATCATGGAGGTGCCTTCATATGTTTTTAAAAACACATTTCCGTCAAATCCATCAGCAACCAATATATCAACTGTTCCAAAAGGCACTTCTCGCCCTTCAAAGTTTCCAGCAAAATTAATATTTTCATTGGTTTCCATTAACTCATGTGCAGCTTTATATAAATTGTTTCCCTTACCTTTTTCTTTGCCAATATTTAATAATCCAACAGTTGGATTTTCACGACCCAGTACTTCTTTCATATATACTGACCCCATATATGCAAATTGATTTAATAATTCTGGGGTTGTATCAACATTGGCACCTGCATCGATCAATAGACAAGGCTGCCCCATTGTCGGCATTAAACTTCCTATAGGAGTTCTTTGTACGTTTTCTAATCTTTTTACAATAAACATACCACCTGCTAGGATAGCACCTGTATTTCCGGCCGAAATAAATCCATCCCCAGATTCTTCTGTTAATAATTTCAAGCCTACCACTATAGAGGAATCCTTTTTTTTCCTAATAGCCATAGCAGGTTCTTCATCATTATCAATAACTTCTGTTGCATTAACAACATCGAATTTATTGATATCTTCGTTTAATTCATCAAATATTTCTGTAATTCTTACGGAATCCCCCACAAGTACTACATCAATATTCAACTCGTTTTTGGATTTAATTGCACCCTTTATTATCTCTAGAGGTGCGTTGTCACCACCCATTACGTCGTATATTATTTTCATAGTAACCTCCTATACGTTATCATAATATAATATAGGAAATTAAAAATCAACAATTAAAAAAGACTGCCAATTGACAGTCTTTGTTTCGATTTACTAAGCACCAACTTCTACTGCTTGTTTTCCATCATAATAACCACATGCTCTACATACTCTGTGTGGTAGTGTAGGCTCATTACAGTTACTGCATGTTACTACGGTAGCTTTATTCAATCTGTAAGAAGAAGCTCTTCTCTTATTTTTTCTTTGTTTTGATGTTTTTCTCTTTGGTACTGCCATTTCTACACCTCCTCATGGTCGAACATTCCTTTTAAAGAAGCAAACCTAATATCAATTTCTTCATTATCACAATTACAATCCGATAGGTTTAGATTCGCTCCACATTTAGGACAAATGCCTTTACATTCATCCCCACAAAGGGTCTTCATCGGTATTGATAGTATTACGAGTTCGCTTATCAACTCAGAAAGATTAAATTTGTTTTTATCGTCAATATGAACGATATCAAATTCTTCGTCGTTGATTTCTTGATTATTTTTAATCAATTTTGCATTATAATTAATATGCTCGCTCACTATACTATTTTCTAAACACCTATCACAAGGTTTTTCATAAGTAAAATCTAAATCTAAATCTAAGAAGATCTCATCCTCTACTTTACTTATAAAAAGATTATATTTAGGGTCTTCTGTTAGATTTGTTTGACCTTCGTTCAACTCCACATTTATTGAACCATTATACTCATGAAATTTTTCATTCTCATTTGACAAAAAGTCAGATATATCTATAAACATAATTCCCCTTTATAACAACGCATTTTATTATATAAAATGTGAGCATATTTGTCAAGGAAAAGATTTGGCTATTTCGTTAATTCCAACGTATCTTTAGCTATCATTAATTCTTCATTAGTAGGAATTACGATAACCTTTATTTTTGACTCCGGTGTTGAAACTATCTTTTCCTTACCTCTCATATCATTTTCTTTTTCATCTATTTCTATACCAAATAATTTTAAGCCATCAACTATTTGTGCTCTCATTGAAGCGCTGTTTTCACCTACTCCAGCAGTGAATACAATAGCATCTAAATGATCAAACTCAGTCATGTAGGAGCCTACATACTTAACTACTCTTGATGCAAACATGTCCAGTGCAAGTTGTGCTCTAAAGTTTCCTTCAGCAGCTGCATTTTCCAAGTCTCTAAAGTCAGAGCTTACACCTGAAATCCCAAGCACACCAGACTTTTTGTTCATAATAGAATCGATTTCGTCATAGTTTATGCATTCTTTTTTTCCAATGAACGGAATAATAGCTGGGTCTATGTCTCCACATCTAGTACCCATAACTAGACCTTCAAGTGGTGTAAAGCCCATGGACGTATCTATACAAACACCTTCTTTAACTGCAGAAATACTAGAACCATTTCCTAAATGACAAGTGATTACATTCGCAGTTTCTTTTCCTAACATCTCAGCTGCTCTTTGTGCTACGTACTTATGGGATGTACCATGGAATCCATATCTTCTAATTTTATATTTTTCGTAAAATTCATATGGGAGTGCGTACATATAGTTCACTGGTTCAAGTGTTTGATGGAACGCTGTATCAAATACTGCTACCATTGGTGTACCTGGCATTAATTCCTGGCAAGCTTCTATACCTAATATATTAGCAGGGTTATGTAGAGGAGCTAGCTCTACACATTCATGTATTGCTTCCATTACTTTTTCATCAATTACAACTGACTCATTAAATGCTTCACCGCCATGAACAACTCTATGTCCAACAGCTTGGATTTCTGAAAGTGAACCTATTACTCCATGGTCTTTGTCAGTTATTGAATCTAGAACCAATTTAATAGCAACTTTGTGATTAGGAATGTCTTGATTTATTACAACTTCATCCTTATCTGCTGGTTCATACTTAACTCTAGAATCTGGAATTCCAATTCTCTCAACTAAACCTTTTGCCATAATAAATTTCTCTGCCATGTCAATAACTTGAAATTTTAACGATGAGCTCCCACAATTAATAACTAATACATTCATACACGTATCCTCCAATTTGAATTTTTTACATTACTATTATATTATATTATTATAGATATTTAGTCAATTGATGAAATTAGGTGAAATATGGAAATTATTGGTATAGTTGTAGAGTTCAATCCGTTTCATTTAGGACATGAACATTTGGTAAATGAAATTAGGAAATTACATAGTCCAGATCTTATAGTTGTAGTGATGAGTTCATCCTTTGTACAACGGGGAGAGCCAGCAGTATTTGATAAGTGGACAAGGGCTGAAATGGCCTTAGAAATGGGAGTTGATGTGGTACTAGAATTACCATTTCTATTTGCATGTCAAAATGCCGAAATCTTTGCTAGGGGTGCCATAAAAACTTTAGCAGCCTTTGGTATCACTTCATTAGCTTTCGGTGCTGAAAATGATAATATAGAAGATTTAACTAGGCTTGCGAAGGCATTTAGTTTAAAATCTAATCCAATTGACGAGAGCATCAAAAAATACCTAAAGTTTGGAAATTCATATATATATTCTAAAAATAAAACACTACTAGATTTGGGAATAATAGATGATGAAGACGTCGCAAAAATTTCAAAGGCTAACAACATACTAGCGATAGAGTATTTGAAAGCTATAGATGAATATAATCCTTCTATTAGACCATTGCCAATTCCCAGAATAGGTGTGGAACATGACTCTATAAAAATTTCTAACTCCATCACTTCAGCTACAAATATTAGAAATTTTATATACGATAAAATAGATGTATTTGATTTTGTTCCATCAAAATTGCAAAAATTTTACAATAATTTTACAATTCCTGACCATAATCAACTATACAACATTTTAAAATTTGATTTACTTGAAAACAATTATCGCAATATATTAAATACTATGGAGTATGAAATAGGCTTGGAGAATCGTATTGCGAAATACATTGATAAGGCAAAAAATATTGAAGAGTTAGCTACATTAGTTTCCACAAAAAGGATAACTAAAGCTAGATTAAGGAGAATTATCGTAAATTCATTAATGAGAATAGATAAAATTGATGTGAAATCTGCATTGCTTAATGATGCTTATTTGAGAATATTAGGATTTAATGATATTGGGTCATCTTATTTAAGAAACTTTTCAGGAAATAAAATTACTAATTTTAAAGAAATTAGTAAAAAATATCCACATCTAAAAAATATTGAAAAAGTTGAAGCAAGGGCCACTGATTTGTATTCCATAATTACAAATAATGTTCAAAAAAGAGATTACTTAGAAAAACCAAAAATAAAATGATTTTTAAGTCATTTTATTTTTGGGACTCTATATAATTATTCAACTCTTCAATCGTATTCAAGTTCATAAATATGTTTTTTTTATCAATCAACTTCATTACACAAGATTCTTCGAGAATATGAAAATTATTCTCATGGATTATACTTTTAAGTTTGAAAACATTATCTTTTAGCATTTGTTCCAGATGACTTACTAATTTTACTGAATATATACCATTCATAGGCTCTATATATCCACAGTATCTAGCGATCACACCATCGTATTCCGAATTATTCACTTTATTTTTTATATACTTTATATAATCAGAAGAAATATATGGCATATCACATGCAGTAACATAGATATAATTCGAACTAGATATAGCCATTCCTGCATGAATCCCCGATAGTGGTCCATGCCCCGGATAAATATCAGTTGTTATAATATATGGTGTTTTTTCATAGAGATAAGGTTTGTTAGTAACAATAATAATTTCTGAAAAAAACTCCTCTAACTCTTTAGCAATTCTAAGGGTTAAAGGAGTTCCTTTTACATCTATTAATTGTTTGTCGAAACCCATCCTACTACTTTTTCCTCCTGCGAGGATTACTGCAGTATCAGTTCGCATTCTTTTTTTAAATTCTCCAAACTTTCAATAATTAATTCAACTATTTTCGAATAAAATGTTATCGTTTCATTTTCTTTCGTTTTTATATTTAGTCTTCCCAACCATTTAAGTGTATCTGTAGATAATATATATACATCAGCTGCTGCTTCAGATACTATTAAGTCTCTTTCATCATATATTACAATTTCCAATAATATAGACAAAGTTTGTATTATGGAGCTAAGGTGATCAGGCATATCTACGTAGGAGTCTTCAATTTCTATCCCCCATCTCTGATTCAATGCCAATATATCCTTTGCTGGCTTATCCATCAGCCTATGAGTGCTTCTATAATAAGAAGATGCATAAGGAGTAGCCAAGGGTCCAGAAACTCCAACATACAAGTATAGCCAGTCTCTCTTTATCTTTGCAATTGCATCACTATCTGCTAAAGATTTCTCTAAAACAGAAAAATCTGAATTACTAAATACCTCTTCTAGCACGGTTACTAAGCTATTATCACTTATTGTTCCAAATAAAAATTCATTTGGTGCAGAAAATAATACACTTAAAAAGTCAATTCTTTCTTTTATTTCTAGGAAATTATGCTTTTGCAACATTACAAATTTCTTCCTTCATGGTAAAGCAATTCGAGTATGGGTCTGTTCTCGATGCACTTGCCAAAGCGGATGAGTTAACACCTTTTCCATTTGCAATATGCGTACTAGGTGCGTCATGACCAAAACCATGGGTCATATGAACATATCCTTCTGGTACCCTACTTGTAACTAAAACTTCACCAGTCTTATGGCCAACTGGAGTTTTTATAGTAGCTGTATCTCCATTTGCAATACCTCTGTTGTCAGCATCTTGTGGACTCATGACAATGTAGTTTATATCTTTAACAATTACATTCTTATCGAATGTTTGCATAAGATATTTATTATTTCTAGTACAAGTTTGTGTATGCCATAAAACTTTTCCACCAGCCATAAATCTTAATGGGAATTCCTCAGTTGTTTCGAATGGTGTGAAATATTTAGGTACTTCTGCTCCCCCTGCACTTAAATACATTAGGTGGTCGTCATTAAGATTATCACCAACAGAACCGAAGTGATATTTTCCGTCAATAAATTGATCGAAATTTTCATAGGTTCTAGCTTCCGTATCCTTAAGCATCCATACACCCTTTTCAACCAATTCGTCCCAATCGGCTACGACACCCTTACCTTGATCTACATCTTGGATGTAGGATCTCATTTCTTCCATCTCATTATCAGGATCCTTTGCCAAGAAGTCTGCATATCCAAATCTTTGACCTAATTTAGTGAAAATCCAATAAGCTGATTTTGACTCCCAAAGAGGTTCGATTACAGGTTGATTTAGTATTAGAGTCGGCGTATATGCATTTGCAGATCTAACTGAATATCTTTCTAAATAGGTACATTCAGGAAGTGCTAAACTGCCCACTGGCATAGCTTCTGCAGTTTGAGTAATATAAATGTCAACTACAACACCGAACTCTAAAGCATTAAATGCTTCCTTTAACCGTTCTGATTCGCCTTGTGCTCCGATGGGCTCAGTTTGATACGTTATTATAGCTTTTACACCATTTCCATTGTACAAAGGAACCGTTTCTTCAGCAAGTCTAGGTCCTGCAGGCACTGCATTAGGATTTAAGATACAATCTGCAAGAATATTTCTATTTCCATCTTCCACATTCCCAGCATATTCAACGTATCCCGTAGCCATCCAGAAGTTCTCCTTGCCGCCTGCCGTATTGTTCGTCCATTTTGGTGAACTAGTTTTTGCGGATGACTTTCTGGTGATGCCACCTTTATTAAACATATTTCCTGTCATTGCTACAAGGTTCAAAAGTGCCCAATGTGCCTGAGTTCCATTTTTAAACATTATAATACCACTGGATGTATCTGCAATTGCACCTTCGGCTTCTGCAAACTCTCTAGCAAATCTAGTGATTGTTTCTGCGTCTATACCAACTGCTTCTGCAACATTTTCAGGTGCGTATTCTTCTTTTGATACCTCAGCTTTATATTCTTCAAATCCTATTGCTGTATTACTAACAAAATCTTTATCTTCAAGACCTTCTTTAACTATTACATGAGCCATTGACATCAATAATAGTCCATCAGTTCCAGCATTTATTCTATGATACTCATCAGCTTTTGCTGCAGTGTAATTAAATCTTGGGTCTATTACAATTAGCTTTGCACCATTTTCTTGTGCATGCATTATGTCTTCAATCATCCCTAATCTATATCTTGGCGCTTCAAATTGATTTGCACCCATTAACATGATATACTTGGAATTTTTAAAGTCACAATATAAACTAGATGCTCCAGTAGATAACTGTTGAGCAATCCTTTTACCACCATCGCAAATACTCGCTTGTCCTAGAGGTCCATTTGGCGAACCAAATTCTCTTAGCCAGCCCCTAAGGTAGTTTGTGTAGTAACCTCGTCTATTTAATGCTACTACGGTTTCAGGTCCATACTCATTGGCAATTCTTGTGAATTGTTCATACATAATATCAAAAGCTTCATCCCAAGAAATTTGTTCCCAAGTATGGGTTGCCGTTTTTCTCATAGGATATTTTAGCCTATCTTCATCATACATTTGTGCAACACCAGCATTGCCCTTTGCACAAAGTGATCCGCCACTTACAGGGTCCAATGGATTTGGTTCAACTCTTTTAACTATATTGTCTTCTGTCACTACGCCAACTGCTGCACAGTTTATCGCACACATATAACAAGCAGTATTGATTTTTGTTATATTCTCTTTTGCGTATGTATGTGCAAGCGTGTCTACAGCAACCTCACCAGGTGCCACTAATTTTCCATCAAGAAGTTTTCGTGGTTGATTACAAGCTGTTAGAACTAAACTTGAAGCAGCTGCAAGACCAGAAGCCTTCAAAAATTTACGTCTAGATATTTCTTTTTTCCACAAATCTTTAAGCATTATTTTCCTCCCTATTTATAGTATACATTAGGGTATAAGCCTTCATCTTCATTCCCTATCAACTCATCATATCTCGTAAGTTCCCCACCAGCTACCAATTGTGAAACTTGTGAATCAGCCTCATCTAAATCGCCAAATATTCTACATTTAGTAGGACAAGTGTTTACGCAAACTGGTACTCCACCATGCTCTACTATATCGGAACAAAAAGTACATTTTACAGCCTTGTTGTTATCTTGGTTCATAGATCTTGCACCATATGGGCACTTCTTAACACATGCAGTACAGCCTATACATAAATCCTCATTAACCAAAACATATCCCTCTTCAGTTTTGAAAGTGGCACCTTCTACTGGGCATACTTCTAAACAAACTGGATTGTTACAATGAGCGCATAGTTGTGGCACAAATTCGATGGATACATTTGGGAATTCTCCCTCCACTTCAACATTCACCCAGTTAAGCTTATTTTCAGGTGGCATAGAATAATTTTGTTGGCATGCTACAACACATGCATTACAACCGACACATCTATCCCTGTCAAAAACCATTGCTTTATTAGTCACGTTTTTTCCTCCTATGTAAATTAAATTTTTTTCTATTTTGTTCCCTGATAGTACAGGACTCACATAACCCTTCTGAGTTAATAGCAGTTGAGATAAAGTTGCAAATTGAACATTTTTTTAACTTGGCTTCTACTAATTTAATATTACCAATGTTATTGTAGATTACTTTATCAATTGCATCAAACTCACATTTATCTATACACAAAGTGCAGAATGTACACTTGGTAGTATCATAGTAAATAACTTCTTGTTCCTCATTCTTTTCAGAAAATATTGCTCCATGCGGACAATACGAAATACATTTTCTACAAAAAGTACATTTTTCATTAAAATCTAGATTATATATAACTGAAGTATCAAGACTTTCGTGAAGTTCACTAAATGCTTCTAATAACTTAGCATTTATTTCATCTAGATTTTCAGAATATTTTTCCTTTCCTCTCAAGGAATTAAAAGATTCAGAAATATCATCAATCGTAGAGTCTTTATATTCATTACCTTTATCGAATATCCCTTTTAAAAATTCACGTCTACTCAAATCAACACTGTTTGATTCCTTATCCAGG
>CAYUJY010000053.1:0-11155 GCA_964445145.1 uncultured Peptoniphilaceae bacterium
AGGTAATTAAAAATCCCCCATTTGGGGGGATTTTTAATTACTTGTTTTAATTGCAGACCGTCTTCCATTAATAATATTTACCACTGCTCCCATCATTATGAATAAAACTCCAAAAGCGGTTAGCCTGTTGGGTAGCTCCCCCGTTCCCACATATACCCACAAGGGATTTAATATTGGCTCTAATAGACAAATCATCATGGCCTTGTCTATGCTTATCAACCTCAATCCAGCTCCATAAAATGCGTAGGAAACCCCCGATATAAATATTCCTGAAAGCACAAGCACAATTATATCCGGTATGTGAGTGGGTGGCGGTGTAGGTCTGAGTACCAAAATTCCCACACAGACAAAAAAGGTGACTAAATTCACCATCGCTATTATTCCCAAAGGATTCCCCCCGGTTATACCTTGCATACTGTAGGAATAGAACATAAATGCAAATCCTATGGCAATTCCTGAAATTAAAGATGAAGGATTCCCAGTTCTTAGACCGTTTATTACTATAAATATTACTCCCATAAGTATGGATAATAATACCGCTAGTTTCCCAAGTTCAACTTTTTTATTTTTA
Source organism: uncultured Peptoniphilaceae bacterium (assembly GCA_964445145.1). Classification (GTDB taxonomy): domain Bacteria; phylum Bacillota; class Clostridia; order Tissierellales; family Peptoniphilaceae; genus CAYUJY01. The sequence goes on from CAYUJY010000053.1 coordinate 572, forward strand.
TAAAAACTATAGGCTATTATATACATCGGAGCCGTATATTGCATAGTTATCGCCATGGCTGAGTTTGCATTAAGGGTAGTTATGGTGACAGATAATAGCAATATGGCCATAAAAACTCCTGCAAGCACAACATTTTTTAAAGGCTTAACCTCTTCCTTGAAAACGTAAGGGGACAAAAAAATTGCTGCAGAAAGACTCCTTATGAGTATTATCCATACGGTATCGGCATTTACAGATTTAACAATAAGTCCCACCAAGCTCCAAAAAAGTACTGCTATTAATACATATATACGTCCGTTGTGTTTTAAATTCATTACCTGACCTCTGTTAAAATTAGTAGCGAGGCACAGGGCCCCGCTCATTTTATTGTATCATATTAATTTGTTATAGTAAATTTACCAATATACCTGCAAATATTACAGATCCCAAGGTTACAGTGGTAAATCCTCCTACTAACATGGTTGGAACCATTGAATTGGTAAGAAAATCTTTTTCCTCCTCGGTTTCAACCAGGGCATTTATAGCCTCATTGGTCAATAGGAAGTTAACTGGAAATCCTATTAAACAGTTTAGGGCAATTGCAAAGGACATTTGCCAATTTACCTTTAGAACCTTACCTGCAATAATTCCACCAATTCCCATACCGATTACACCTAGTCCAATCAACACTATCATTGGTCCAATAAGGGATAATATCTCCTCCACGGAGCTAGTTACCAAGCCTCCCATTACACCAACTAGGGATGCTACGACGAAGAATCCAAAGGAGTTTGATTTTTGTAATGATTTTCTTTCCAATAAGCCTATTTCCCCTGCGATTACACCGAATAATAGCGCAAATATCGTAGGTGATATGCTAAAGGAAACTCCCATTGAGTTAAATGCGCTACCTGTTAGTCTGCTTGCTCCGATTGCTATTACACCCACTAGTCCTAGTAAAAATAAATAAGTGGATGTATCCATATATTTTTCAGGTATAGGAGGAATTAATCTCTTTCTTTGTGTATCATCTTCTGATTTAATTGCAGCAATTTCACCACTTCTAAAAGCATTTAATCTTCTAGTGGCTTCCTTCTTCAATAGAGAAGGTAAAATGAAATACACCGGAAACTCTTGAAGCGCTAATAATAAAAGTGCAATTGTAGAAAGATGTGGCATTCCCTTGGCAATCGCTGCCTTGGACATTTCGAATGCTGCCACGAACCCACCTGCTATTGGAGGTGCTGCAACTACTGCTGTTTCCCAATCGTATATGGCGCTACCGATAGGAAGTACTACTGCTGCAACACCTATAATTGCACCAACTCCTATAAGTACAGTTTTCCATTCCCTCTTTAACTCGCTAAGACTCAAGGAACTTCCCATATTTACTACTATAATTACTATGATTACATCTACTAGATTTTCAGAAAATCCTGCTAAATCAATTACATTTGTAGGTAGGAGTCCACTCCATACAGCCCCCAAAAGTAAAATTAAAAATGTTAAAATCGATGGAACTATTGCCCTTGTTTTGGTTGCTATAAATTCCCCTACTGCCAAAAATGCCATTAATACAAAAAACGCTATCGCTGGATGCATACTATTACCTCTTTTCTAAAATTTTATTTTGTTGTCCGTTCATTTTTGTTATTTATGCTAATTTCTTTAATATCTCTACCAAATAATCGTAGACTCTTATGGTAGACTTAACGCCAACTGACTCAGTTGGTGAATGTAAATTCCAAGTGTCTGGACCTATGGAGATGGCATCCATGTCATCTACCTTGTCCGAGAAACATCCACACTCCAGCCCTGCATGGGCAGCTAGAATTTTTACTTCCTCGCCATACATTTCCATGTAGGTATCCTTCGCTAAATCCCTTAACTTTGAATTAGCCTTATACATCCAACTTGGATATTTGGCAAACTCTCTCACACTGCCTCCCAATAGATTTGAAATTAATAGAATTTTTTCATATATAAATTCCCTATTGGTTTCAAAGGTTGCCCTAATCTCTGTTATGATGTAAAAATGTTCATCCTCTATATAAATTTCCCCAGGATTGCAAGAACTTTCAACCACCCCTAAGCTGCCTAACATGTCATTTATGCCACTTGGTGACAACATCATGGCGTTAACTAGTTTATCACTTGAATCTTTATCGAGCACACTATCTACTCTTTCAATAACTTCCAAATTCATAAACAGTCCATCATCAGTTTCTTGATATACGGTTTTCCAATCCCTAGTCAATTCCTCTAATATCTCTTGCAACTTAGTATAATTACTAGGATTGGTAGAGAGGACGACGTGGGAGTCACGTGGGATCGCAAGTCTGAAATTCCCACCCTTTATATCATTAATTAAAAATTCAAATTCATTCCCAAGTGCATTTAATAATCTACCGAGCAAATTATTTGCATGGGCTAGGCCCTTGTTTATATCTTCTCCCGAATGTCCTCCAGTCAAGCCACCAATGTCAATTTTATATGTGTTCCATCCATCTGGAATCTTCCTAGAAGAAATCGGCAATTTTAGCTCAACACCCTTTCCTCCGGCACTGCCAACTACAATTTCCTTTTCAATTGCGTTGTCGAGATTTATAATTTGGTTCGTACTCAACCAGGATTTATCGACGGACAGAGCACCGCTCATATCCTCTTCCTCTGCTGTCGTAAATATTACAACCAAATCTGGATGACTAATACTTTTGTCTTCTAATATAGCCATACCGTAAGCGACCCCTATCCCGTTGTCTGCTCCTAGGGTAGTTCGCTCCCCAGTGGATAATACATCACCATCCAATTGAAGCACTATGGGGTCATTGTCGAAATCATGGTTGGAATCTTTGCTTTTTTCGCAAACCATATCTATGTGGGCTTGCAGTATGACGGGCTTTGCTCCCTTTTGACCCATGGTTCCAGGCTTTTTAATCAACAAATTAAATTTTTCATCCTGCTCCACTTCCAGTCCCAAGTCCTTAGCCCAATTGAGGATAAAATCACTCAGTTCCTTTTCCTTAAAACTTTGGTGTGGTATTTTACAAATCTCTCCAAAATGATAAAATACCCTGTGTTCCAAAAGCTCACTTAGATTTTTATAAGTTATAGCTTCCAATATCTAGCCTCCTTTTATTTTAATTATCTAGCTGCTTCCATAATATAATCAAATAGCTCCATAAAGGACTCGTTGTGCTCATCCGGGTCTATCCTATCTCCCATGGTCCATGCTTTATATATGTAAGATTGGTGCGTATTGATTAACAATTTTAAAGTTACTTCTGACTTATCTTTAGAAATTCGCCCTTCCTTAATCAACTCTTTAATAAAGGCTGCATCTCTGTTGTACATGTCTCCTTGGGTTAATAGGGTTTTAGTTATGCCATCGTGACCTTCTAAATCCTCAGGAAAAAGTTCATAATAAGTATTTATTACCTCGCCCAGCTTAGAATTGTATTTTCCAAAGAACATGTTGTGAAAAATCTCAGGGGATCGAAATGCATAATAGTTGAAGGTTTTATATACTTCCTTATACTTTTCCAAGGTTGTCATTTCAGGTTTAATATTTTGCGCTAATTTTTTTGTGTACTCCCTTAGGTATCCTACGGATGCAAATAAAATAAGGTGTTCCAAATCTGAAAAGTAATTATACAGCGTTGCGCTATTATAACCCGCCTCTGATGCAATCTTTCTTATGGATAAACCATCTATGCTGTCTTCTTTCATCAATCGTTCCGTTGCTTCTATAAAGTAACTCATGACACGTTTTTTCTTAATATCCATTTCCGTCATTTTTTTGCTCCTTTTTCAAGTAGTTATTTGACAACGTTTTTCTAATCATGATTATATATCAATCGTGATTATTTTACAATAGTATTTTGCAAATAAAAAATACCACGCCAATGTAATAATTCACATCGGCGTGGCATATTTTTAAATTCTATACTTTATACAAAAACCACTTGCCCGTTTCCATATCATATTTCACTTCGAATGGTGTTACCTCATTTTGGGTCAAGGAGTCTGCCTCACATCTGTAAATGCACATTCTATTTCCCGCAATTTTTTCCATTCTCTGTCCCACTAATCTATCTATATTTATATATCTCTTATCTCCCGTAGATGTGGTTACTCGCATCTTCAATGGAGTAGGATAATTTTTGTCCTTATTGAAGCAGGCAACCATGTCTACTTCCCAGTTCTTCACTTGCATGACACCCTCCTAAAGTTCACTCTTCATCATGGGATAATCCCTCTCTTCCATGACGCCACCGATTATTGGATCTATCCCCGAGTGCAAAAATGTGGATCTCTCCACAATTCTATAACCGTACATATCCCTTATTTTATCCACTGATTCGTCCAGACTTCTCCCCTTTTCATCAAATACTTCAAACATGGACAACTGCATTTTGCTATTGTGACTTAAATCTGAAATGGATACGGAAAACAATCTTATGGGGCTTCCATCCCACATTTCCTCAAACAAATTTATCGCTTCCTCGTAGATTCTATTCGTATTATCCGTTGGGCAATAAATCTTTCTCTGGTGGGATTTGTACATAAAATCAAAATTTTTTATACTTACACTTATTACGGAACCACACATATCTATCTTTCTCAATCTCATTCCCACAGTTTCACAAAGCCCCAATATAAATCGCTTTGCCTCCAATAGGTTGTCCACATCGAAAGCAGTTGTGGTGGAATTTCCAACTGATTTTACAACATCCTCACTCGCCTTTACATCACTACCTTCTATACCGTTTGCGTAGTTCCAAATCATAAGCCCTGGTTTCTTCAACCACCCCAATATGTAATCTGGCTCCAATCGAGCTAAATCGCCTATGGTTTTTATTCCACGCCTATTTAGCTTTGCCTTTGTTCTTCGACCTACCATGTACAAATCTCCCACGTCCAAGGGCCAAAACTTAGTTTCTATTTCATCGTGGAACAACGTGTGAATCTTATCTGGTTTTTCAAAGTCTGAAGCCATTTTCGCCATTAGCTTATTAGTCCCAATGCCAATATTTACAGTAAAACCCAGCTCCTCCTTAATTCTTGTGGAGATTTCCTGAGCTACCTTCATATAGTTTTCCTTCGCATGGGTCATGTCCACGAATACCTCATCCACCGAATATTTCTGCACGAGGTTACTATATTCCCTTATAACCTTTACCATGGCATCACTGGCCCTTACGTACCTTGCATAGTTGGGTGGAATTATCAAAAGGTCTGGACACTTGGTCCTAGCAGAAAAAATACTCTCTCCCGTTTGAATCCCAAATTTTTTAGACGGGATGGATTTTGCTAGAACTATTCCGTGCCGTTTTTCCTGATCGCCCCCAACGATGGATGGTACGGTTCGATAATCCAGAGTTTCTCCATGGGATAGGGCATATGCTGCCTCCCAAGAGAGATATGCCGAGTTTACATCTATATGAAATATTAACCTGTCCATAATCTCCCCCCTTCTTACTTATCATTATAATAAGAACGTTTGTTCGTGTCAAGGATAATATATTTTATCCTATTAAAATAATATACGCCAATAAAAATCCATATCCTTGAATAGCTCCCTAGGATTTTGGCTATTAATAAGTAAATTGCAGAAATGTTTAAAAAAACTATATACAATTTATCATTTTATGATATAATTTTATTGATAAACGATAAATGAGGCGATTATGAAAATAAAATCCTACGGAAAAATTAACCTCTCTTTGGAGATAATCGGAAAGAGAAAAGACGGATATCACGATATTGATACTTTGATGAATAGAATAGATTTACACGATGAGATTTACCTAAAAGAAATTAGTGGAGATAGCCTTGTACTTAGGTGTGATGCTCCTGGGTTTCCCCTGGACGAACAAAATCTTATTCATAAGGCGTGGAAAATAATGTCAGAATACAAATTTGGAAGTGTGGGAATGGAAATAACTGTTATAAAAAACATTCCTGTGGCTGCAGGGTTAGCCGGTGGCACTAGCAACGCCTGCGAAGTTATGAAGGCATTAAATGATCTGTGGGGACTTAACCTTACCAATGATGAGTTGAAATCCCTATCAGCTCCTCTAGGTGCAGATTCGGCATTTTTCTTCTACGATGGTTTGGTGAGGGCTAGGGGTATTGGAGATATCATTGATATATTAGACGTAAAATTAAATCTTCCACTGCTTTTAATCAATATAGGGAAGCCCATAAGTAGCGCGGAAGTCTATTCAAAAATAGAAAATTATAGCGCGCACAAAGTTGAAACTTTAGTGAAAAAATTACAGTCAGGAGATATAAATTTTCTAATAAAAAATATGTATAACTCCATGGAACCCGTTAGCTTTGGTATCTATCCAGTTCTTGAGGAAGTAAAGCAAAATTTAAAAGCATGGGGTGCAGAGGGCGTTTTAATGAGTGGTTCTGGTCCAACGATATTTGCTATATTTAAAGATGAAACTTATCGCGACATGGTGTATAATAGGTACTTCGAAAAATACGACTATGTGTTAAAGTCAAAGACTATATAGGTGAAAAAATGTTTGAAATGAAAGAAAATCTGCAAAGACTAGAAGACAATAATACTCCAATCCAGGTTGCAGTTGTGGGAATCGGGAAAATGGGAAGAAGTCTAGTGGATAGATTGTTAAAAATTAATGGAATGCGCCCTTCGCTAATTGTGAATCGCCACGTGGAAAAGGCATATAATGCCCTACTCTACTTGGGAATTCCAGAGGAAAAAATTTCCACTGTATTGTCCGTGGAGGAATTTGAAACAGCTATAAAAATTGGAAACTTTGCCGTTTCTGATAATTTTGAAATAGCTACCAATTCCCCCTCTATTCAGGCTATAGTAGAGGCAACTGGAAATCCCCAATACGGTGCAAAGGTTGCCCACGCTGCCATCACCCACAAAAAGCATATAATTATGCTGAATGTGGAATGCGACAGTGTAGTGGGACCGAGCCTTCATAAGTTAGCTAAGGAAAATGGCGTCATATATACGGGAGCTGCAGGTGATGAGCCAGCTGCCATAATTGAATTGGTGGAATTTGCATATGGCTTGGGATTTGAGGTTGTGGCTGTGGGCAAGGGAAAAAATAATCCTAAGGACATCCACGCTACCAACGAAACCGTATCTGATTTAGCTAAGCTTAAGCAGATTTGTAACAAAAGCCTGACTGCCTTCGTGGATACTACTAATACAATGATAGAATTAAATGCCGTGGGAAATGCCATAGGTTTCAAACCAGATGTCTTTGGTCTCCACGGAATCACTGCCAATATTGACAATGTGGGACAAAAGTTCAGTTTGAAATCCGAGGGAGGACTACTTAATTCCTATGGAGTGCTGGATTATGTCCACGGGATTGCACCAGGTGTTTTCGTAATAGTGAGGGATGACTCCAAGGAAACCATCGACACATTAAAGTACGTAGGTATGGGTCCAGGGCCAAATTATGTTTTGTACAGGCCATTTCATATGTGCAGTATCGAAACTCCAAACTCCATATACAAAGCAGTTGTGGAAAACCGAGCTACGATAGCGCCCCTATCTGGACAAATTTGCGACACGGTAACCCATGCAAAAAGAGATATGAAAAAGGGTGAAATTCTAGGTGGAATTGGAAGCAATGATTCATATGGCTCATTGACCACCCACGAGGATGCTATGGATAGAAGTTTACTTCCAATTGCCCTTATTACAGACAAAACTAAGCTACTTGTAGATGTAAAAAAAGATGAGCTTATCACCTATGATATGGTTGAGTTGGATAATACGGAAATTATAACTCAGCTTAGATTCCAACAGGATGGAAAATATGTATAAAAATAAATTCATATCGGCGATAATTACAGCAGCAGGTTCCGGCTCCAGAATGGGGGCCGGAATTCCTAAATTAGAGCTGGAAATTTCCGGTAAATCAATAATAGAAATCACAATTTCAAAAATATTATCTGCTAATATATTTGATGAAATAATTCTTGTTACCAGTGATGAATTACTTCATATATATGAAGAGAGGTTTTCCCATATTGAAATACTAAAGATAGTAAAAGGTGGAGACTCCCGTGAAGAATCTACTTATTTCGGCATAAAAGCCACTTATTCCAATGCTGATATAATTTTTTGTCATGACGGAGCTCGCCCAAATGTAGATATGGATTTGATTCTAAAATCTGTTGATGCTGCAATTATAAATGGCGCTGCAATTGTGGCAGTTAAGGCAAAGGATACTATAAAATATATAGATAATGGATTTGTGGAATCTACCCTTGATAGGAATAAACTCTATCAAGTACAAACCCCACAGGTTTTTAAGGCAGAGCTTATTAGGAATGCATATAATGAAAATTTTGGAAATATTGTCGCTACGGACGACTCTTCCTTCGTGGAAGCCTTGGGACATAAGGTATCCATAGTCGAAGGCTCCTACGACAATTTCAAGATTACGACGATGATAGATTATTTGTTAATGAAGATGCTTATGGAGGAAATATGAGAATAGGAATGGGCTATGATGTCCATCAGTTGGTGGAAAATAGAAAATTGATAATTGGCGGAATTGAAATTCCAAATGAAATAGGTCTGGTGGGTCACTCAGATGCCGATGTACTCACTCACGCCATCATGGACGCACTACTGGGAGCACTGGCCCTAGGCGATATTGGTAAGCACTTTCCCGATACGGATATGAAATATAAGGACATCGACTCCTGTGAATTACTCCAGAATGTGGTGGAGCTTATACATTCCAACGGCTATAAGGTGGGAAATATAGACTCTGTAATTGCTCTACAATCCCCAAAGATTGGAAAATATATTCCACAAATGCAAGAAAAATTAGCAAAAATTATGAAAGTGGAAATCAATCAGGTTTCAATAAAAGCTACAACTACAGAGCACCTGGGTTTTGTGGGAAGATCAGAAGGAGCTAGCAGCTATTCTGTTTGTCTATTAGAGAAAGTAACAAAATGAAATTAGATTTGGAATTTTACAATCGTGGAGCCATTTATCTGGCACCTGCCCTGCTGGGAAAGGTATTCGTCAGAAACCATAATGGGCGCGAGCTTCGAGCTAGAATTGTAGAGGTAGAAGCATATACGGGAGCGGAAGATAAAGCAAGTCACACCTACGGTGATAGGCGCACTCCCCGCACGGAAACCATGTATAAACATGGCGGACACCTTTATGTATATTTTATTTATGGTATGTACAATATGATGAATGTGGTAGCCGCAGATGAAAATTCCGGTGAAGGAGTTTTAATAAGAGCCATGGAGCCCATTAGTCCACTGGATGCTTTCGCTCAAAATAGATTTGGAGTAGATTATTCTAGCCTCACTAAGACACAAATTAAAAATCTGATGAACGGTCCTGGGAAGCTCACCAAAGCACTTGGTGTGGATAAATCCATGGATGGAACCATACTCACAAACGCAGAAATATATATTGAAGATGATGGATACGATAATTTTGAAATAGTAAATTCCAAACGAATTGGAATAGACTATGCTGAAGAAGCCATACATTTTCTTTACAGATTTTATATAAAAGATAATAAAAATGTATCCAAAAACTAGACACCTGAATGTTCAGGTGTCTTTAATATCCCATAATACTTCTTATGTTTTTTAACTCATCCTTAGAAAATTCATAGCCTAAACTTTCCAAGGCTTTTATATAGGCTACAACCACGCCATCCTCAGTTCCACCATTTGCCACATAAAACCTGATGTGTATATCCTTAGCATCAGTACTTTTAAATACCTCAGCTAATTTTTCTTCATCAGGGGTGTCCTCCTCAGTTTCATAAATCCCTTCCACGTGAACTCCCGAGCCCTTTTCCAGTAATTTTATATAAACTCCCACATTTTCATTTGCAAATTCCGACTTTTCTACTTCGTATATGGCACTGAAATCTTGGGAAACAGCGTATATGATATCGCCTTCATTTAGGTCATCAACATTCATTGTCCAATTAACACCTCCATGAGTAGGTACGTATTCGCAAATTCACATTTAATCTAAATGCTCCACGTCATTTTCATATACAATCGTGTATTTTTCATTTTCATATTTGATTTTAGTAAGTGCAGTGCCCTTTGGTACAGCTCTTTCAGAAAGTTGAGACAGTTCCTTCCCCTCGAACATATTAAGTAGCATAAGGTATGTTACTCCATGGGTAACTATCAGTACGTTTTTAGCACTCAATTTTGGGAGTAAATCCATGAATCTACGCACACGCTCCTCCAGTGCATAGAAGTCCTCACCACCATTTTTAGGCTCGTAAATGTGGGGTTTGGTGGTATAAATTTCAAACTCCTCCCCGTGATACTCTCTTATATAGGAATAGAGCTTCCCCTCCCAACTGCCGACCCCTAATTCCCTTAACTCCAAAGATTTTACTATTTTAGTATCTCTATTACCTATTATAATTTCTGTAGTCTCTATAGTTCGTCCTTGGGTTGAACAAAACGCTATATCAAAATCCACGTTTTCTAACTTTTCACCCAATTTTTTTGCATCATCTCTACCCTTTTTAGTGAGGGTCGAATTTAAAAAGCCCTGTATTCTACCCTCTAAATTCCATTCTGTCTCCCCGT